>CANQHZ010000001.1 GCA_947623805.1 uncultured Lachnospiraceae bacterium
TTATTTTACTCTGAGGTATCTTTTTATCAACCACCTTCCTTGGAATTCCCTATATTTGAATTATACAGGAAGCTCCATTTCTGATTAATTTTCAAAGCTTTCTCTATACTGTATTATTCGTTTCCAGCTAAAGCGCATATGTATAATGAATCTTTATCCGCAAATCCAAATCATCCGGCATAGCGCCATTGCATAAAGCTGGCACACGAAAAATACTAGTTTAATTTTACAATAAATGGATATGTATTTCAATCCTTTAGCGCCTTTTGTTTGAGTTTCTTGACGCAGCAAAACTCCTGTCTTTGACAGTTAAAAAATAAAAAAATCGCTGAGATTCCTATAAATAGGGCATTTCAGCGATTTACTTTGTTGTCACAGTCTTTAGTAATGTCTATCGTCCTTTACTTAGTTTTTGAATTTCTTTCATCTTGCAGGACTTACTTGTTATGTCCTTTTTTCTAACCACTATCTTGAAACAACTCAAAAATAACCATTTTTTTATTCCACCTTTTCACAAACTTTACATCAATAAATGTTTTTCCGTTTTTTTACTGACTTTCCGAGACTACACCTTCATACTGTCCGTCCTCTCTTTCCCTGTTCTCCTTTAAGCAGCACAATTCCTTAACGCTCACACCAAAAACCTCCGCCATCTGGTACGCCAGCATCAGCGATGGAGCTTGCCTATCAGGATAACGGGGCATAAATATGCTGCCAGATTTTTAGCTCTTTACAGCTTTAACACAAGGGACAGCCGTTTCCCGCACACCACCCCTGCCATGCAGCATATAATACTCAGCGCAATATATATCCCGCCGCGGCAATATAATTTCTGTTCCAAAAGATTGCACGCCTCTAATGAAAATGTGGAAAATGTCGTAAAACCGCCGCATACGCCTGTCTTCCAAAACAAGATGGTATTCTGTGACACGTTTGCATTATGACTGGCAACTCCGGCAATAAATCCAATCACCGCCGCGCCAATGATATTTGTTACAAACGTCTGTAATGGAAATCCTATTTTAAGCGGTATCAGGCTGACAGCATACCTTCCCATTGCGCCTAAAGCCCCGCCAAGAGCTACAAACAAAAAACTCATAAAAACCTCCGTAAAGCCTCAATAAAACATATCAAACCAGCATGCCGAAAATCATGCCTGCCAATGCGCTCATTCCTATCACAATAATCGGGTGCTTCTTTTTATAACACAAAAAGCCTGCCGACAGCACAATCACCGCACTGATAAGATTATCTTCCGCAAACAAATCTCCCATATCAAAAACACTCCGCGAAGCAGACAACAATGCTGCCGCAATCAGAGCCACAACCGCAGGCTGCAGGCCTGCCATAACGCTTTTAATAATGCTGCTGTTCTGAAATTTATGATAACACCCTGAAATAAGCAGAATGATAACAAAGGAAGGAAAAACAACCCCGAAGGTTGCGCATAAAGCCCCTCCTACACCGGCAGTCCTCATTCCTATATAAGTAGACATATTTACTGCCAGAGGTCCCGGTGTACTCTCACTGACTGCAATGAAATCAATCATCTGTTTCTCCGTAATCCAATGATTTTGGGTAACGGTCTGCTGTATTAAAGGGAGCATAGCATATCCTCCGCCAAAAGTAAACATGCCAATTTTAAAAAATTCCCAAAACAACCTTAAATATATCATCTGCCCTTCCCCCTTTTTGAACAGTAATTCCATATAACTCCTGACAATCCGCAAAACACTAACGTGAAAATCGTATTTATATTAAAGAAATATGTCAGCAAAAAGGCTGCAATCAGGATAACGGCAGTAAACGCCCCCTTATGCAGCCGGCCAAAAAGTGATATAAGGGCGCTCCCTATTAATACAATAACGCCTGCCCGAATCCCTTGAAAGGCATCCTTAACTATTTGAAAATCTTCAATCTGCAAAAGAAGCTGCGATATGCATAATATAACCAGAAAAGACGGAAGCACAACTCCCATAGTGGCAGCCAGCGCTCCTTTTAAACCGGCAATCCTGCTTCCCACAAAGGTTGCTGAATTAACCGCCAGCGGTCCCGGGGTAGATTCAGCAATCGCAATAATGTCAAACATTTCTTCATTGGTAAGCCATTTTTTTCCATCGACAACCTCCCTCTTGATAAATGGTATCATTGCATATCCACCCCCAAAAGTAAACGCACCAATCTTAAAAAATACAAAAAATAATTCTTTACATGGTTTCATATTCATTACCATTGCCCCTTTCCATGCAATGTTAAATCCCTTAGTCCAAAATATATTTTCAGCAGCAAATCCACCCATTCTGATACCTCCAATATATTTTAATGATACAATTTTAATATTCATTTATCAATCTATATGTTATAATATTAAACATAGCCGTTTATAAATGTATGGGGGTAATTATGACATTAAGACACATGAAAATTTTTGTAGAGGTATGTCTTGAAAAAAGCATTACAAAAGCTGCGGAGAATCTTAATATGACGCAGCCAACAGTCAGTATAGCAATAAAAGAGCTGGAAAATCATTACCACACGCAGCTGTTTGACCGGATGAACAGACGCATATACCTTACGGAAAAAGGACAGGAGTTATACCAGTATGCGCAAACCATTGTCAGCCAGTTTGCCGAGGCAGAGAATAGAATATCAGGCAATAGTACGGATTATGTCATCAGGATCGGCAGCAATGTATCATATGGCATATCAACATTGGCAAAGATTACGGAAAAATATCAGTCTGAAAATCCTGATAGAAAATTTTATTTACAGGTTGCTAATTCAAACGAAATTGAAAAAATGCTGTTGCATAACAGGCTGGATTTTGCAATAGTAGATAATATCAATGTTTCCGCCCATTTCATCAGTAAACTAATCACACAAGAGAAGATGTCTGCTTTTTGCGGAAAAAAATATGCCGAAAATATCCATGCCCCATTGTCTATTACTGACCTCTGCTCTTACCCTTTGCTTCTTCGTGAAAATGGCAGCGGTTCGCGAAGTGTCATCGACCAGATATTTAAATTACAGGGATTACACATTTCCCCCATAATGGAGAGCACAAGCACCCTCGCAATCATACAGGCTGCAGTGCATAATCTTGGAATCTGTATCCTTCCCAAATCCATTATTCCAATCAGCCTTTTTGATGAATTAATACAAGTGGAACTGGAAGATGATTACTTTATCAGGCGTTATTTTTTGATACATCATAAGAATAAATATCTCTCAGACAAAATGCGGCATTTCTTAAATTATTATTTTAAACAATAAAAAGGCGGATTCATTTTTGGCATTACAAATAACATATCCAGCCACCACATTATTTTATTATTACTATATTTTCGTTCAAGCTATATATTTATTTTTTGCTGATAAAAAAGCCATTCCTCAAAGCATACAGCCTTAAAGAATGGCTTTTTATTTTTCACTGCAAATCAAAACCTGAAAAATCAATGGAAAAATCCTTATAAATACTCACAGGCACAGCGTCCGCAAAAGTGTAATCCTCCATGCTGTCCTCGTCAAAATTCCATACGGTGATCCTATTTTTGGCAGCATCCACGATCCAATATTCCCTCACCCCAGCAGAGCGGTATTTAAACAGCTTGACGAAATAATCCATTCGGCGGCTGGCTGGCGACACTATCTCGACAATCCAGTCGGGCGCGCCGCTGCAGCCTTTATCATCGAGCTTATCAGTATCGCAGATTACTGAAATATCAGGCTCGACATAGTTTGTGTCATCCTGGCTTAGAAATACCGCAAAGGGCGCAGGGTACACCCTGCATGGTCTGCCTTTCCTGTCAATATAATTGGCAATCGCCTGACACAGCTTTAATACCAAGTCCTGATGTCTGCGCGACGGCGGCGCCATATAATAAATTTGACCGTCAATAAGCTCCGCCCGCTCGCCCTCGGGAAGGTCATATATATCCTTAGTGGTAAAAAGACTTTCTTTCGCTAACGCCATAGGGATACCTCCATATTCGGCACTTCTTATTTATCCACCTTAGGCAGCCCATCAAAGCCTTTCTGCAGATCCTCATCTGTCGGGATATAATCCGTCATCTCGCCGTCGTGGAATTTCTCATATGCAACCATATCGAAATAGCCCGTACCCGTTAGCCCGAAAAGTATCGTCTTTTCCTCGCCTGTCTCCTTGCACTTGAGCGCCTCGTCTATTGCGACGCGGATTGCGTGCGCGCTCTCAGGCGCGGGAAGTATGCCCTCAACTCTCGCAAACTGCTCCGCAGCCTCAAACACTGACGTCTGCTCCACTGCAACAGCCTCCATATAGCCGTCATGATAAAGCTGTGAGAGCGTCGAGCTCATGCCGTGGAAACGCAAGCCGCCCGCGTGGTTCGGCGAAGGGATAAAGCCGCTGCCCAGCGTGTACATCTTGGCAAGCGGGCAAATCATGCCTGTATCGCAGAAATCATATGCGAATTTTCCGCGCGTAAAGCTCGGGCATGACGCAGGCTCTACCGCGATAAAACGGTAATCCTTCTCGCCGCGCAGCTTCTGCCCCATAAACGGCGAAATCAAGCCGCCAAGGTTAGAGCCGCCGCCCGCGCAGCCTATTATAATATCAGGCTCGATGCCGTATTTGTCCATGGCGGTCTTTGTCTCAAGACCTATCACGGACTGATGCAGCAATACCTGATTCAGCACGCTTCCCAGCACATAGCGGTAGCCCTCGTTTGAAGTCGCAACCTCCACCGCCTCGGAAATAGCGCATCCGAGGCTTCCTGTCGTACCAGGGTGCTCCGCAAGTATCTTGCGTCCTACGTTTGTCGTCTCTGAAGGCGACGGTGTCACGGACGCGCCGTATGTCCTCATCACCTCGCGGCGGAAAGGCTTCTGTTCATAAGAAACCTTTACCATATATACCTTGCAGTCAAGCCCCAGATAAGCGCACGCCATGGAAAGCGCCGTACCCCACTGTCCCGCTCCCGTCTCTGTAGTCACGCCCTTTAAGCCCTGCTGCTTTGCATAGTACGCCTGTGCAATAGCGGAATTGAGCTTATGGCTGCCGCTCGTGTTGTTGCCCTCAAATTTATAATAAATCTTGGCGGGCGTCTGCAGCTTTTCCTCCAGACAGTACGCCCTTACAAGCGGCGACGGACGGTACATTCTGTAAAAATCGCGTATCTCCGCAGGTATTTCAATATACGCTGTGGTGTCGTCAAGCTCCTGTCTTACAAGCTCGTCGCAGAACACTCCTCTAAGCTCATCGAAGGTCATAGGCTGCAGCGTGCCCGGGTTCAGCAGCGGAGCGGGCTTTGTCTTCATATCCGCGCGCATATTGTACCAAGATTTTGGCATCTCATCTTCTTCAAGATAAATTTTGTATGGGATATTTTTTTCCTGTTTCATTGTTACCTCACTGTAATTAAAGTCTCTTTAACAGTTCTTCCCTGGCTGCCTCATAGCCCGGCTTGCCAAGAAGCGCAAACATATTCTTCTTATAGCTTTCAACGCCTGGCTGGTTAAACGGATTAACGCCAAGCAGATATCCGCTGAGACCACACGCAAACTCAAAGAAATAGAACAGCTCGCCTAAGTAAAATTCATTTACCTCGGGAACCTTTACCATAAGGTTAGGCACCTGTCCGTCTGTGTGCGCAAGCACTGTGCCGTTCATGGCGCTCTTGTTTACGAAGTCTACCGTCTTGCCAGCAAGATAATTCAAGCCGTCAAGGTCTACAGGCTCTGTGCCAATCGTGATTTCCTCCCTTGACTTTTCGATATTCAAAACCGTCTCAAACATAATCCTTGCGCCGTCCTGAATGAACTGTCCCATTGAGTGAAGGTCAGTCGTAAGGTCAACGCTTGCGGGGAAAAGTCCTTTCTGATCCTTGCCCTCCGACTCGCCAAAGAGCTGTTTCCACCACTCTGAAACGTAGTGCGCGCTCGGCTCATAATTGCAGAGGATTTCGATTGCCTTGCCTTTTCTCAAAAGAATATTTCTAAGCGCCGCGTACTGCATAGCGTCATTTTCCTCAAATGGAAGCTCCAGAGCCTTCTTTCTGCCGCTTGCCGCGCCCTCCATAAGCTTGTCTATGTCTGCGCCGCTTACCGCTATCGGGAGCAGACCCACTGCCGTAAGCACTGAAAAACGTCCGCCTACATCATCAGGCACTACGAATGTCTCATAGCCTTCCTCTGTAGCAAGGTTCTTTAATGAGCCCTTCGCCTTGTCTGTGGTAGCGTAAATCCTCTTTGCAGCGCCCTCCTTGCCGTATTTCTTTTCCATCATTTCTTTAAATACACGGAAAGCGATGGCAGGTTCGGTCGTCGTGCCCGACTTGCTTATCATGTTGATAGAGAAATCCCTGTCGCCGATAACATCAATCAAGTGCTTGATGTAAGTAGAGCTGATTGAATTGCCGACAAAGTAAATCTCGGGAGTCTTTCTGATGCTCTTGTCCACCATATTGTAAAAGCTGTGGCGCAGAAACTCAACAGCCGCCCTCGCGCCAAGATATGAGCCACCGATACCGATAACAAGGAGGACATCGCTGTCACCCTGAATTTTTTTCGCCGCCTCTTTAATCCTTGCAAACTCCTCCTTGTCGTAATCCACAGGAAGGTCAATCCAGCCAAGGAAATCGTTCCCCGCGCCGTTTCTGCTTAAAAGTACCTCCTTAGCGTCAAGCGTCAGCTTTTTCATGTACTCAACCTCGTGCTCGCTTACAAACTGCGCCGCTTTTGAATAATCAAATGTTACCTTGCTCATTTGTCCTCTGCTCCTTTTCTAAAAATATTTATATCTGGCATATGCAAAGCCTCTTTGCAGCCGCCAAATACTGATAATAATATTTTAGCAAAATTTTCCTTATATTTCAATCATTTATGCCTTGTTTCCTATAAAACTGCGCAGCAATTCTTCAAGCTCACGCGCCTCCTCTTGCGAAAAGGAAACCCGCTCCTCCTGCGGAGCCGCTTTTTCCCTTTTTTCGTCCTCCTCATCTGATTTTTCCTGTTCAAGCTCCCACATAAGCTTTTCCTTTTCAAGTATGCCATGTTCAAGGCGCTGGGCGACTGTATTTTCAAGGTAATCCGTGAGATTTGTCTTTAGCATCTGCCTGCGGTTTGGCATGTCCACTATCGACACGACGCTCAAATACAGGTAAATCCCCAAAAGGCTTATAATGTAAAACGGCAGAAGGCTTATAAAGCCTATGCCCTCGACTATGCCCTTGCATACGCCAAAGCCCGCCACGAACACACCCGCGAGCATCAGCTGCCCCGAAAGGTGCTTCATAAAGCCCATGCTCATGCCGATAAAGCGTATGCGGTTGATGAACTTGTCCACAAAGACTGATATGTTTGACACGCCGCCGTTTAGCTTGTAACAATTCACGAAGCGCTCCTTGCACTGCGTAAGGAGCTTGTTTTCCACGCCTGAAAATGTGTCCGCCGCCTGTATCATGCGCTGATAGGTGATGCCGATTGCCGCCTGAAAAGCTATGCCGAGCGCCATCAGTACGAGCGTCAGCATTATTATAAATGACTGGTCAAAATAGCTGATAATTCCATTTAACATATGTTTTCCCTCCAAAATGATTAATTTGCTTTAAGTATAATCATTCGCGCGGCGCGTATCAAGACGCGCGGGGGGAAAATCGTTCGTCAAATTGAGGGCGGATTTGACAGAGGGCGACAGGTTTTTGCCAATTGCAGCTATTATCTTTCGATTTCACCATATTGCGAAAAATAATCATGCAGCTTTCTTGGCTTATCTTGTATTTTTATACCCCTGCCAAAATTAACTTCAAATCAAAATGTTCACATAAAATAACCCCTGCCATGCTGTCGTCAGCATAACAGGGGCTTGATTTTATTTTACTTTTTATTGTTGTGCCACAATATCCTTGTATACAAGGGCAAATGCATAATAAGAATCTGTCTCAAATGTAATTGTACCCGCGCTTGAATCCAAGTCCTCAAGCTCCACAGGCTGTCCTTTCTCGGTAACACAAATCATCTTGTAATCCCTGCTGCCTGACTGCAATTCTTTCGGAATTGTAAGCGTGATGCGCGCCTTGCTGTTCATATGATATGTAAATTTCCCTGAGGGAAGTATGTTATAAGTTCTTCCGATAGTGTAATCCCCAAGCACTACATTGAAAGCGTCAAAGCATTTCGGTCCCTGTATAGAATTTTTAATCACTACAGAGTACCCGCCGTTTGACGTATATTCTACCTTTTCGTTTCCTACTACCGAATAGCGCAGCATATCTTCAGATGTGAGCTCCTCGTTCTTTTTGCTGCTGCTATTGTTTTTATCGCTGTTGCTGCTTTGGTTGCTATTATTATTGCTGTTACCGCCTTTATCAAGAATTTTAACCCAATCCGAATATGCGCTCTCGCTGTATTGGCCAAGGTCGCTGCTCATCGCCCTTACGCGCACATAATAATCAGATTTTGAATCAACGGACACGTTGCCATAAGGCGTATGTATGCAATCCATTGTTTCGGAATTTGAGTTCTGCGCGACATCATGAGCGCCTCCCCACTCTTTCACTACCTCTTTATTATTTCCCTTTGCTACCTGATAGCTAAAGTGCAGCATCGGCATCTCAACAGGAAGCTCACAGTAAACAACTCCGTCGGCAACTTTCTGCACGCTCGGCACTAAAAGCGGAACCTGCTTAACATAATTCCATGCAGCGCTCATACCGGAATTAACAGCCTCACCCTTTTTGTTCATCAATGTGACCGTAAACTGATAGTTGCCGTTCTCTTTCATCATATTGAACAGGTCTATCTGCTCTGTCGCGCCTGCATCTACTGCCCAGCCATAATAGTCGTTCTTGCTCTTGTAGTAACCGTAATTGCCATACACCTTACCGTCCTTGTAAAGCGTCGCGCACCATCCGCACTGAAAACCGTTGGGATTCTTAAATGTACCTACGCCTGTAGCCGTATCCCATTGCAGTTCAACCGCGCTCGCCAGGTTTTCTGTCATTTCCGCCTTGACACCACTCTCTGCCGCCATCACAGTAAACGCACTGTTTGAGCAGGCAAGCATCGCGGCCGCGCCGATAATCGCTACAGCCTTTTTTACCTTTGAATAATTCATCTTATTCACTCTCCTCTGCTTAATAATCAACAACATTTTAACAGTTGCTGTTAATCATTCTAGCACATTCCTTTTTAAAATTGGTAAACTGCCAGCAGACTTTCGCGATTTTTTTCGACTAATTATTTTAACACTCTGACACACCCGCTAAACGCACTTATTGTTAGTCTTTATATACTAAAACTGAAAGTAAATAAACGTAGACGCATCATACTCCGGCCCATAAACGCCGAAAATCACAATGGCAAAAATCAGCCCATAGTACACCAGCCATCGAAACCAGACATTCTGCCTCTCCAGTATGCCCCTTATATCCGCCTTTTGCTTTTTCCAATAATCTACAAGCATAAGCACAATCAGGCTCACCAGCAAGACGAGGAAGTCTTTTTGCGGCAGAGCCATAGTATTTATGCCAAATATGTTGTTCGGGTCAAAAAACGTGAGCAGCCCTATATTTGTCACGCTCTGGCGAAGCATCCTGCACGCCGCCGTCATATTATCCGCGCGGAAAAACAGCCACGCGATATCCACAAACGCAAACGTAATCACTCTCTGCAACAGGCGATAGCTGCCACAGTCTGTACGGATATTCAGCGTTTCCTTAAGCTTGCCGCGAAACGCCTTTGTCATATCACCCACAACCTGATAAAGCCCGTTCAACAGCCCCCAAATCACGTAATTCCAGCCTGCGCCATGCCAAAGACCACTCAGTGAAAAGGTAATCAAAATATTGCGATACTTTTTCCATCTGCCACAGCGGTTGCCGCCCAGCGGAATATAAATATAATCGCGAAACCACGTAGTCAGCGAAATATGCCAGCTGCGCCAAAACTCACTGACTGACGTGGCATAATAAGGACTTTTGAAATTTTTTGTCAGGTTAAAACCCAAAACTCTTGCCGCGCCCACGGCAATATCGGAATACCCGCCAAAATCGCAATAAATCTGAAACGCGAAAAGCACAGTCGCAAGGCAAATCTGCAGACCCGAATAGCTTGGATAGTTGTCATAAACCTCCGTAACCAAAATGGCAATCCTGTCCGCAATCACCAGCTTTTGGAAAAACCCCCACCCCATCAGAAGCAGACCACTTTTTATCCGCTCCAAATCAAAGCAATGCTCCTCCTTTAGCTGATGCATAAGGTTTTTGCTGCGCTCAATCGGCCCTGCCACAAGCTGCGGAAAAAAAGAAATAAACAGCGCATATCGCAAAAAATTCTTTTCCGCCGGGATATCCTTGCGGTAGACATCAAATACATAGCCAAGCGCCTGAAAAGTATAAAACGAAATGCCCACAGGCAACACCACATCATACACAGGCATACTCACAGAAACGCCAAACAGCGCCATGCCGTCTGTAAAAGCATTAATTATAAAGGCAATATATTTAAAGAAAAACAAAACGCCTAAATTCCAAATCACGCATAAAGCCAAATACCATTTCCTGCTATGTACTTTGCCGCGCCTATTGTCCCTGTCTATCAAAAGACCTCCCGCCCACGACACGGCAGTAGTGGCAAAAATCAGCAGAAGATAGGCGGGATTCCAACTTGCGTAAAAGTAATAACTCGCCGCCAGAAGCCACAGATACCTATATTTGCGCGGTATCAGAAAATAACACAATACCACTATCGGGAAAAAAATCAAAAAGCCTGTCGAATTAAAAAGCACAGGTATACCCCCTCACAGCCTAATTATTATGTAATCACAAAACACACTCCAAACGTACCAGATTTGCGCGAATGAATTTTTGCAATTATCTGTCATTATCGTAGAGCGCCGCAAATACAAATCGCGTCACTTTGTCCGCCCCGTCCTTATTTAAGTGATGATAACTTGTATACAGGTCCTCAAAATCCTGCGCGGTCAGACCGATTTCATCATAATATTTGTTGCAGTCCAAATAACGCAGACCTTCGCTTTGTGCCAATTCCGCTATCTTGTCCGTATACCCGTCATAATTGATAGACCGTATATACCCGTCATACATCGGTGCCATCACCAGATACAGCGTGATGTTTTCTTCTCGGCAGAGCTGAGCGAGCTTATGAAAATGATTGATATTCGTCTCCGAGATTGTCTTCGCGACAGGATTGTACTCCGCTCCATCGTACTGCGCTTTTATTTCGTCCGACATCTTTGTCTCGCTCGGGTGAAAAGGCGTATACTGCTTATTGCCTTCCAGCATAAAAAACATATTGGCAAGGATTGTCTCAACGCTTGCCCAATTGCCGTGGCAGCGCGCAATCGGCAGGAGCGCATATGCCCAATTCTGCGGAAGGTACTGCTCCTTTACCGCCTCAAGCTTGCATATGCCAAAGCGCATACCGTCAATGTTCGATTCCTTTTTCCAGTCCTTGTCAAAAGTTTCGCCATAACGCCAGTTATTGTTTTCGTCCAGTGCGAATGCTTCCAGAATGATTGTGTCGGGGTGCTGATAATGCAATGCCTCTTTTACATTGAAGTAAGTCTGAACTGTATTTTGGGTATTGCTGGCTAATATATAGCTGCTTTTACCCGTCATTTCCGAGATGATATCAGGATTGAAAGACGCATAAGCGTGGCTGTTACCTACTATCAAAATCTCAGTTTCACCACGCTCCAGCGTATAAAAATGCTTCCATGTATATGTAATATCATTGGACGGATAGAGTAACCAAACCGCCCTTTGCAGCAGAACAATGAGAATCAACAAAAAAAGAAATATTCCCAGCCAGCTTTTTTTGTGCTGTGTCCATAATTTTTTCATGGAGTGCCACGCTCCCTTTTGTATATTAGCATTTTAGGAGTGCAAAATACAATTAAAAATGCTAAAAGTATTATATTAATTATATTATTTTTTTGCAAGAGATTTACGATTCTTTTAACGGTACTCTACAGAATCTACCAAAAAACCCCACTACGCCATATTTTGCTCAGTGAGGTTTTCTTGGTATTGTTTTAACTTTGCTATTAATTATTTAAGACATATATTGTTGTGTCATTACAAATTCACCTATATATTCTTCCTCCCAAAATAGCTCTACTGTCCCCCAACCATTTTCGTCGATTCCTACGCAGACTAATATGACATTTATTTCTTCACCGAAGTAAAGTTGATATATACCCTCTCCAACAGGTATAACCTCGCCACCCCAAGTGTCTCCTAGATTAAATGTTCCAATCTCTCTTTCGGTTGTCCTAGAGGAATATATGCTTATTTCCAAGTCATCCCCTGTCTCAATGCTGACAAATCTGCCACTCAGCTCCCAATGATACACATCATTTGGTTCCCAATATTCCCAGTCAATATATGGTGCAATATCATCATATGTATAATGATATCCCAAATAATAATCGTATGAATAATTATCATAATCCGAATAATAATCGCCTTCGTCTGTATAGGAATCATCATACTCAGGTATCGTAATTTCAAAACTGTCTACAATTGCGTCAAAAAGCGAATCAAACGTTTCTTTCTGGCTTTCGACACAGATTAAATTCAGCCGGTACATATCATAGCCTGTCGAATAATAATAATATCTGTTAAAAACACCTTCCTGATCAACAAGATCGCACTTTCTTGCTGAAACACCATTAATCTCTACAATAGATGTTTCTAAAATCTTTACATCTTCGCCCCACATATTAATAAAAGCTTCTTCGTCTGAATACACTATGCGTTCCATATCAGAAAAACTAACAGAAGGCAATTTATTCACAAGAAACGCTGTTCGAAATTCCTCCGGACATTCCAGGTCGCAGGAAACAGCCACCACAGTATTGTCTTCTCCCAATTCCTTTGTATTATCTTCCCAAGTGTCAGGATACCGGAACGAAAATCCCTCCTCGTCATTTGCATATTCAGCATCCAAATCCTTGCTTTTTACTTTCATCAGCTTGGCCTGTGACAATACATCGGATATATCATCACATTTATCATCATAAGCTCTGAATATGGCTTGCCAGAAAATTTCGGCGTCATCACCTTTATAAAAAGTCTTTCCGTTAATTTCCACTGCTTCTGAAGTAATTATGACCTTATCGGAATTTTCTGGATCTTCTTCGGTTTCCATTGATATTGTCAATTCGTCCTCTGTGTCTTTTACCACACCTATAATATCCACATAATGCTTATCTTCTTCTTTACGTATCTGCCATATCGGTTCATCCAAATACTTGTTGACAACATCCTCCCACGTACAACCAAAGTCTTTATATGGTATATGAGCCTTAACTGTCGCCACATAATCTATTCTATTCATATTGATTATTATAAAGACTACCGCCGCTACTGCTGCCAACGCTATGATTACTCCTATTATAATAATAGGCAGCTTGCTCTTTTTTTTGGGCATAATCATAGGCTGCGGCATTGAATTTGGCGGCGCGGCAGGTTGTGACTGCATTAAATTTGGTGATACAACCGGCTGCTGATGTGCCAATGTATTTTCATCTTGCGTCGTATCCTGAGCCTGTACCGACACTTTCTCACCGCATACTGCACAAAATAGCGAATCATCCGCTATCTGAGCGCCACATTTTTGACAAAACATAATTTCTCTCTCCTTCATTTAGTATTATATAGGCAATTAACATTAATATGTTTTTCCTGTTTATTAACTTTCAACAAATGCAGTTTCCTCTGCCGGATTATAAATCACATAGCATGGAAGTGTTGTATCAGTTTCCATATCCACAACATAATACAGCCATATGAGTACACCCTCGGGAAGGTCATCAAGCCTCATCCCCGGGCAGTAAATCATCACCTTATCTGTGTCACAAAGACCATAAGGTTCATCATAATGCTGCTCCGTTCCATACTCAGGATCATACCCGACTGTGCCAGGCTCGACACTAGGCACCAGACTTTCTATGCTTGCCGACCATTCATATTCGCTAATTTGCTCTGGCTGACCAAAATACCCCGAAAAATCACACAGATACATCGTATCAGCTTCATAATCGTAATAACTGCCTACAAAACTTCCGTCATCGCTTAATGTAAGTGAAGTTCCCCATGCACCTGCCCCACTGGAAAGATAAAATTCCTTCGGCATATCTGAAAATTTCAGGGACTGCTCTGTTGTCTGACTCGCCTGTTCAATAGCCGACGTTGACTCAGGATCTCCATTTTCCATATCCATCTCAGCTAACAAGTCCTCAATATCATACCCCTCATCATAGCACCAAAACAAATCTCCCAAAGCGTTCACAATGTCGTCTTCATCCGATAGTTTCTCATCTCCCAACTTGAATGACTCAAAGGAGAAATGACATACTTCAGAATCTTTCTGATCTTCCTTAATGCCAATTGATAAGCGTAACTTCTCTCCTGTTTCTTTCATCTTGCCACGAACATCCACACAATGCTCATCGTCTTCTCCAGATTCTTCCCATTCAAGTTCCTCAAAATATTCATCCAGCACTTCTTCCATAGTATAGGGAAAATCCTGACTTTTTGCAAACGGCATATATGCCTGTGCTGTTTTGATATAATCTATTTGCCTGCTGCCGCTCATAGCAATACACACAATGACAGCAACTATAACAAGCACTGCAAATATCGCTACACCAATCACTATAGGAATCACAGGCTTTTTTTTCTTGTGCTGTACTACCGGCTGTCCCTGCCATACAGGCGACGAAAAATTTTGTGCCTGCCCGCTTGTTGGTATCTGCCACTGTACTTGCTCGGATACCTGCTGCGCCGGTTGTGGTTCCGTTTCATTCACAACGGATATCTTTTCTCCACATGCCGTGCAAAAGCACGCATCATCCTCCAGCTTCGCTCCACATTTTTGACAGAACATAACAATACCCTCCCCCTTACATTTTTATATTTGTTTTCATTATATAGTCTATAAAATTTCCGTGATTTTCCTGCTATTTATTTTGTAAATAATACAGCATTGCCGCCTGCATAATCGGCGCCGTCCTGATTAGGCAAGCATGTGAAAAAGTTGAGGACATCCGACTATCAAGCATGAAACCTCCGTGTTCTGCTCCAACGGCATACAACATCTTTCCAGAATTTTCCTCTCTATCATCTGGCCTTATGTAAATAGCTGCTAAGTTTTTTTCCTTGACCCGCATTTACAACATAATATCACTTTCTTCGCCATTCTTATTGCAGCATTGTCCATAATTGTAAGAAGGCCTCCGTGTTGAGAGAAATAACCACATTCGTGAAAATAAGGTGATACCAACCTCAAATGCTCATTTAAAAAAACAAGTAACTCATTCATATCAATATCCTGCTCATATTCTCCACAAAATTTCTGACAATAGTTCCCCCTTATAATGGCACCCGATAAAAGTAATGCTATATAACCCAAAATACCGCCGATAAGCAATGTACTCACCACGACACTTTCACTAATTATTCCAATTAAAAAACCAATGAACAGACCAGTCCCCATGCTAATCCATACAAATCTCCACGGTCTGCTGTTCGTGATAAGGTCCTCCGCCGAAGAAAATGTTGTTTCAGACCGGACATGATTATCTACAAAATTTCTGAAACTGACCGCATCATTTTGTGCCATTGCATATACATTCTGCCGTTCTTCGGCAACATGAATTGCTCCTTCTGACTGTTTCGCCGTGCTTTCAACAGCTACCTTTGTGCCACATTTCGGGCAAAACACAGCTCCCTTGTTTAACTGTGCTCCACATTTTCGACAAAACATAATGCCCTACCTCCTTAGTTCGTTGTTTTTTAATTAACTTTTTGATTGCGGCTTTTCTTAGTTTTTATCAACAATTCCCATTAAATTTATTATATGCTGTCTTTTCTATTAGCGTATTCTTTAATCATTTTACACTACTTTTGTCGATTTGTGGTAAACTCGCAGCAGACTTTCAAGACTTTTTTCAAAAAATTACCCACGCCTTTTCATGTCAAAAAGACGCGGGTAATTTTTCACTACTCCAACTTTATCCAAGGGCTGTATGCCTCCTCGGGCACTGTGCCATTCAGAATAAGCGAGCTGTACTCATTTGGGCGCGATGTGTATACTTCAATCGCGAAGCGGTATGTGCCTCCTGAATGCGCATACCTTTCGTTATCGAACCATATGCCATTGTTGCCCCTCATATTAATTTCCCTCTTGCTCCATTCGTTTTTTGCTATCATATTGCCCGATTCATCATAGAACCTTACGCTGAACGTATCTTCGTCTCTATAGTCGTCCAAATTAGTAAACGCTGCATAATACGACTTACCGCCATTACTGCTTAAACCAACGTTCCAGTACAGTCCTTCGGGGGCAGGCATCGGGGGTGCATCCTCGCCCGTATATTCAAAGACGTCCGACACGGCATATGGACTGTCCGCATATTCAATGCCGTCGCCCATTGCCCAGACGGCGAAATAATAATATCCGTTCTGCTCCAGATTTTGGACAAGACTGACCGAAAACATTGATATTTCATCGTCAGTAAGGGAATCACCGCTCATGCCGCTCTGCATATAGCAGGTATCATTCTCGGGATCGGGCTCTCTGTCTTCGTCAATTCTAAACATCATATACGCATAGGTTTCTTCTCCATTGCTGCCAGATTCAGGCACATGCCCCCACTCGCCTATGCCGCTTTCGCCCCTCCAATGCGGATTGGCAGGGGCGGGGAGCACTATCAGCTTCGGCTTTTGGGCCTGTGCACAAAAATACGCCGACAGTCCCGCCAGACACAGCAGGAGAACTGCGGCAGCGCCTCGCAGAATATTCCTTTTGGTACAGAACAGCTCCTTTTTTACCTGCTTTGCGGATGCATAGCGTTTATCGGGATTAAGATTCGTGCATTTGCGTATCACTTTTTTATAGCGTGGCTTATCCGCCTCGCTCCCCAAGAGCTTTTGCAGCGTCACGCCAAGTGCGTAGATGTCCGCGCGCCTGTCGGTCTGCGCAAAGCCATACTGCTCGGGCGGCGCATAGCCTCTCGTACCAAGCAGACTGGTGTCCTGCTCCAGCTCGTCCTTTGGCATACGCGCGGCGTCAAAATCTATAAGCCTGATATGTCCGTCATTTGCTATCAGGATATTTGACGGCTTGATGTCTCTGTGTATGATATTTTTGCCATGCAGAAATTCCAACACATCGCACAGCTCGCCGACAGCTTGCAGCAGCCGCTCTTTTGGCAGGTCTAGGCTCCCTATCGGCTCTCCCTCTATGTATTCCTCTATCACAGTGACGCAGTCGTCAGTTTCATTGACCTCATAAAGCTTTGGCAGATACGGGTGCGGATTGTCAAGAAGCAAGGCGTAAACCGAATGTTTTCCCTGCAATGTTTTGCGTACATATAAATCCTCATTTTTCGCCCGCCCATTGTCCTGACCGCTCTCACCAATTTTGCGCACAATGTCTATTTTGCTTTTGCTACTTTCCTTTATATTTCTGACAAGCTCATAATTCATCTCTTATACCTCTTGCATTAACAGACTTTTCCTATCAATAATTTCTCTTTAATTTGCAGAAAATCTTATTTATATGCTGATTTTTATTGCCTACATTTTCGTGGCTGCCTGTGACTTTTATTATACATCAAAAATAATGTAAAACAATGCAGGAAAATGTAAAAAAGGTGAAAAAAATTTAAAATAATAATTTGATATATCCTGTCGAAATATGGTATGCTATAATAAATTATACAGTAAGCAGCGAAATTGTTGCAGCTACGCGATATGGAATGTGCAAAAGCGGAGCGGAAACGGAGGAAAGATGTGTGCGATATTACAGCCCGAAAAGACGGAGATGCTATCAAATAAACCAGAACGCAAAACCACAGATGAACTAACCCATGAGATATACACTGCTACGGATATTGAAGATTATCTGTCAAAAAATAAAAGCAGTTTTCTGTCCGAAACTCTGCCGGAACACCTTAAAATGCTGCTTTTGCAAAAAAATCTCACAAGAGCCGAGGTCGCGCGCAGGGCGCAGCTTGACAAGGCTTATGTATACCAAATATTTTCGGGTGAGCGGATGCCGTCGCGTGATAAGCTGATTACATTGGCATTCGGGCTTGGGCTATCCGCCGATGAGACGCAGACTATGCTGAAGATTTCGGGATATAAGGAGCTGTACGCCCGAAGCAGGCGCGACTCAGTCATGCTCTTTGCCCTAAACCAAAATAATACGCTGCTTGAAACAAATGATATGCTATATAGGCACGGGCTTGCGCTGTTGTGAGAACTCTTTTTGGCTTATTATAATTTAAACGCCTGACATTTGGAGTGACAATCCAAAAGTCAGGCGTAATGTTTTGATTACATCTGCAACTCCTTCAGCTCATAAAACCGCCCTTTCTTTGCCATAAGTTCGTCATATGTGCCAAGCTCCTCCAGTCCGCCTTTGCCAATCACGGCTATTCTGTCTGCGTCTTTTATGGTAGAGAGCCTGTGAGCCACTATAAGCGTGGTCCTGTCCTTGACTAGATTGTTTACGGCAGTCTGTATCTGCTTTTCAGAAATGCTGTCAAGCGCGGAGGTCGCCTCGTCAAGAATCAGTATCTTGGGATTACGCACAAACGCTCTCGCGATTGAGATGCGCTGTCGCTGCCCGCCGCTCAGGTTGCTGCCGTGCTCTGTAATATGCGAATCCAGTCCGTCGGGGAGAGTATCGATAAATTCTTTTAAATTCGCCGCTTCAATCACGCGCTCCAAAAACTCATCTGATATGTCCTCGCTGCCGTATGTAATATTGTCGCGTATCGTGCCCGTAAAGAGGATTGATGTCTGCGGCACTACTGCCAGATGGCGTCTGAAGCTTTTCAGGTTTATGTCCTTCATATCCTGCCCGTCTATCAAAATCCTGCCACTGTCCGCGAGTATAAATCCAATCACGAGATTTAAAAGAGTGGTCTTGCCTGCGCCTGAACCGCCTACGAAAGCTATTGTTTCGCCTGCCTTTATATCGAGATTAAAATTTTTCAGCACTGGCTCGTCGCTGTCGGGATATTTAAAGGAGACATTTTCAAAGGTAATGTTTCCGTTTACGTTTTTGATGTCGGGTTTTTCGTCATTTTCCTCTATGTCATAGCAGAGCAGAATGTCGCCTACTGAATTTACCGATTCTAAGCCTTTCGAAATCGTGGGCAGCAGCGTTATGACGCTTGACACCTGCGACACTATGCTTGAAAAATATGTCTGGTACATCACTACTTCTCCGACGCTTATTTTGCCTTTCGCTGCGAGATACCCTGTAAAGCCGAGGCAGAGCACTTGAAATACCTGGAATGCCACCCAGCTTATTGATGAGAAATATGACTGGATTATGTCGAGTTTTAGTCCGCTTTTTGCCACGTTGTCAAGCTGGTATTGCATGCGCGTGGTTTCTGTGGTTTCAAGTGCGTGGGCGCGGGTGACGGGGATTAGCTCTACCATTTCCATTACGCGAGCCGAGGTTTCTTCCATGTCTTTTCTGAACTGGCGGTTGTGCGCTTTTATTTTGTCTTTAAATACTGCCATGATTATGACAGCGACTGGTATTGTGATTACGAAAAAGAAGAAGACTGTGAGGCTTTTGCTGACTACTATTCCTAGTGCTACGACGATGTTAAGGACTATGCTTAGAACTGATATGAACACTTGTCTTGAGAGGGTTTCTATCTGTTCTACGTCGCGCATTATTTTTGACTGCAGGCGGCCTGATTGCATTGAATTATGGTAGGATATTGAGAGCTGTTGGAGTTTGCGTACGAGTGCTCCACGGAGTTTGCATTCCATGTTGCGGATGGTTTTGGAGTAGAGGTATACGTGAACGTAGTTTGAAAATACGTTTTGTATAATCATTATGCTCATAAATGCTATGTTTATGATTATGGCGATGGCGAAGTTGTCGTCGGGGTTGGTCGCTATGTTAATGATGTTTGATGTTACTAGTGGCAGTATCCATACGGGGGAGTGCTTTATAAAGAAGAATAGGAGGGAGAAGAACAGTGAGATGTAATGTCCATCATACAGTCCGACAAGTGTTTTTATGCTGCTGTTTTTGTTTTTTTTGAAGTTGTCGATAAACTCCTGTTCTTCTTTTTCCCAGTCGCGTTTTTCGTCGAGTTTGAAATTAAAGCTTTCTTTTTTGGTTTTCATGGTGGTCTTCTCCTGTTATGTATGGGGTTTTTAATGCCGCCGAATTTAGACAAAATATATAAAACCGCGACTTGGTGCGCGATGCGAAACGTCGCGTGTTTTATATATTTTGTCTAAATTCTACTTTATCTCTTAGACTTTTGCAATGCCTAATGTGTTTTATTTGATGAAAGTATTCTAAGCAGTCCGAATTTGTGCGAAATATGCAAAAACGCGGTGCGGTGCTTCGCAAGGCACCGCTTATTTTGCATATTTCACCCAAATTCTATGTTGTTGAATGGGGGGTTGTAATTTGTTTAATGTTTTGGCAATATTTGAATGTATTTGCCTTCCTACTTTTCCTTGTAGGATTTGTTTGGTTTGTAATTGTTTAGTGTTTTCCAAATATATTAAATAAAATTTTCCGATGTCTTTTGACATCTTGATGTTTATTAGTTGTCCTGCCACAAGAGAGCGCATTTTACGGCTTTTTCCCAACCTTTTAGGCACTCTGAACGTCTTTGTTCATTCATTGTCGGCTTGAAGTTTTTCGAGAGCTGCCAGTTGTCGCGGATTTCGGTTTTGTCCTGCCAATAGCCTGTGGCTAGTCCTGCTAGATATGCTGCGCCGAGGGCTGTGGTTTCTATGCAGCTTGGTCTTATGACTTCGCTGTTTAGGATATCTGATTGGAACTGCATGAGGAAGTCGTTTGCGCTGGCGCCGCCGTCAACGCGGAGCTGGCGGATTGTGACACCTGTGTCATTTTGCATTGCGTCCAGTACGCTGTAGGTTTGGTATGCGAGTGATTCTAGGGTCGCTCTGATGAAGTGTTCTTTGCTGCAGCCGCGTGTGATTCCTACTATCATGCCTCTGCTGTACTGGTTCCAGAATGGGGCACCAAGTCCTGTAAAAGCGGGGACTACGTAGACGCCGTTTGTATCTGGTACACTTTGGGCGTACTCCTGTGACTGCGCGGCTGTGCGTATCATGCGCATTTCGTCGCGTAGCCATTGTATTGCCGCTCCTGCTACGAATACGCTGCCTTCGAGGGCGTATTCGGGGGTGTCGCTGGCGCTGGCGGCGATTGTGGTGAGTAGGCCGTGCTTTGATGTGACTGCCCTGTTTCCTGTGTGCATGAGCATAAAGCAGCCTGTGCCGTAGGTGTTTTTGACGTCTCCTTCGTTAAAGCAGCATTGTCCGAAAAGTGCCGCCTGCTGGTCGCCTGCCGCACCTGATATGGTGATTTCTCCGCCTAGGATTTTTGCGTCTGTCTTGCCGTAGATGCAGCTTGACGGCTTGACTTCGGCAAGCATTGTGCGTGGTATATTAAATTTTTTTAGCAATTCTTCGTCCCAGCGTCTTTCGTGGATATTGAAAAGCATTGTACGCGATGCGTTTGTATAATCGGTCACAAATATGCGTCCGCCCGTGAGCTTCCATATAAGCCATGTGTCTACCGTACCGAATAGGAGACTGCCGCTCTCGGCACGCGCTCTTGCGCCGTCCACACTGTCCAGTATCCAAGCTATTTTTGTCGCGCTGAAATATGCGTCGGGGATTAGGCCTGTCTTTTCGCGGATTATTTTGTCGTAGCCCTCTGCCTTTAAGCTTTCTATCATGTCCGCTGTCCTGTGGCATTGCCAGCAGATGGCGTTGTAGACTGGTTCGCCTGTGTTTTTGTCCCACACGATTGCGGTTTCACGCTGGTTTGTGATGCCGAGCGCCGCTATCGATGACGCACCCGCGCCAATCTTCGCCATCGCCTCAGCCGCTACCGCAATCTGGCTTGACCATATTTCCATAGGATTGTGCTCTACCCAGCCTGTCTTTGGGTACATCTGCGTAAATTCCTTCTGCGCCATGCTCACGATATTGCCCGACTTGTCAAATAGGATACAGCGTGAACTTGTCGTGCCTTGGTCAAGCGCCATGATGTATTTTTCTGTTTTTGTATTTTTCATAATCTACCTCATTTCTGCACCATATTTGCGGCTTGAATATCATAGCAGCGAAAAAACTTTGCTATTACTTAAATATATCATTATCGCCTCATAATTGCAAGGAAACGGACGCTTATCGCATTTTTTCAAAATTTTCAACACTTCTTATCCCTAATCCATTTTATAATAAAAGGTACGGAAAGGGGAGTGAAAAATGATAGAGGAGCTTTTTGCAATATACCATACAAAGCTTGTGATTTCTTTTTCTATGCTTTGCGCCCTCTGCAATATACGTCAAGCACCTCATACTCTTTCTGCAATACCACTATGTCAGCGTCATAGCCTGCGCATATCTTTCCTTTTCTATCATTTACGCCTATACAGCGGGCGGGATTTATTGTACACGAGTTAATGGCGGCCTCTCGCGGCACTCCGACTTCTTCGATGAGAAAGCGCAGGCCATCGTTCATTTTGAGCGTGCTGCCCGCTATGGTCCCGTCTTTGCATAGTCTTGCAAGTCCGCTGCTGTCAAGCTCTATCTGCTGCCCCGCCAGATACAACGCTGAATGAGGGTCTTTTTTGTAATGCGTTCTCTCGTTTACATACTTTGCACTTAATGAGTCTGTTATCATTATAGCCCTATGCGCGCCCTTTGCATTAAAGAAAAGCCGCACTGCCTCCACGCTCGAATGTAAGCCGTCGCAGATTATCTCCCCATACAGCTCATCTTCTATAAGTGACACGCCTGTCATTCCCACACTTCTGTGGTGGAAAGGCGACATTCCATTGTATACGTGAGTGATTGAGCATGCGCCGTTTGCCATAGCCATTATTGCATCGCCATAGTCCGCATCCGAATGTCCTAGGCTTACCGTCACTCCGTTCTGCGCACAAAAGCGAATAAACTCAAAATCTCTGTCCTGTGTCGGGCTCAATGTGATGTATTTTATCAAGCCGCCCGCCGCGTCTTGATACTCCTTAAATTCTTCTATTGACGGCGAAAAAATCGCGCTCTCCGCCTGTGCTCCCCTGTATTTTTTGTCAATGTACGGGCCCTCAAAATGTATACCCAAAATCTCCGCTCCTGCATCAGCAGCATCCGCACTTTTGATGCATGCCGCTACTTCTGCGATATTTTTCAATGCGGCTTTAAGCGCCATTTTCTCCTGTGTCGCTGTAGTCGGCATTATCGCTGTCACGCCCTCCGCCACGATATTTTTTATCCAATACCGAAGCCCCTCTGGGTCCACATCATTTGTGTCAAACCCAAATGCTCCATGCGTATGGATATCTATAAATCCCGGCAAAATCCGGTCATCACCATAGTCAATATCACATTTTTCTGTATTCAGTTTCATCACGCGGATTATTTTCCCATAGTTTCCCTTGCCATGAACCGCCGCAGCACGAGCCGTTCTGCCATCATCTATTTCTATCTGCGCAGGGACAAAGCTGCTGCCCAGCCATACTTTTCTGCTTTGAATTATCATCACAAGCCTCCATTTCGCCGTCTAAAAATCCCCGCCGCATATTTGCCCATTCTTTCAAATACGCAGCGGGGATAACCGCTCATTATATATCATCAATCAATGTCATCAGAGTCTTGGAAACAGCTCCTTAACTGTAGGATAGATTTGCTTAAATCTGCCGTATCTCTCCTCATAGCGCGCCGCAAGCTCCGCGTCAGGCTCCACGCTGTCTATGACCTTCACAAGCTTATCGGCGGCCTCCTCTACAGTCGCATATTCACCGCAAGCTACAGCAGCCAGAATCGCTCCGCCGTAGCCCGGTCCCTCCTCGCTCTCTATTATATCGAGCCTTATATTCAATACATTTGCAAAAATCTTTTTCCAAAGCGGGCTCTTTGCACCGCCGCCGCAAATTTTTGACGCCTTTATGTCAATGCCGAGGCTCTTTGCCACTTCAAACGAGTCGCGTATCGCAAATGCCACGCCCTCTAAAACAGCCTGATAAATATCGGCTCGGCTCGTATCCATAGTCATGCCTATAAGCGTGCCACGCGCATTGGCGTCATTGTGCGGCGAACGCTCGCCCATGAGATACGGCAGGAAATATACATGGTTGTTTCCGAGCATATCATCGGTTATCGCAGCCTGCTCCTTAGCAAATTCCTTGGTCTGAAGAATTTCCTCCATAAACCACTTATTGCATGATGCCGCGCTCAGCATACAGCCCATAAGATGATACTTGCCGTTTGCGTGAGCAAAGCTGTGGAGTGCGTTGTTCTTATCCACGCCGAATTTATCGCTTGATATAAAAATCGTGCCACTCGTGCCAAGCGAGATGTTGCACATGGCATCGCCGACAGTGCCTGTACCGATTGCCGCCGCAGCGTTGTCACCCGCGCCCGCCGCAATTTTTACTGTCGCAGAAAGCCCAAGCTGCGCCGCGATATCCTCCTTTAAAGTGCCTACTGCCTCATAGCTCTCATAAAGCTTCGGCATCTGCTCCTTTTTGACACCGCAGATTTCAAGCATTTCCTCAGACCAGCATTTATGCTCCACATCAAGTAAAAGCATTCCTGACGCATCCGAAAAGTCCGTACAGAAACTTCCCGAAAGCTTATATGCTATGTAATCCTTGGGGAGCATTATCTTGTTTATCCTTGCGAAATTTTCAGGCTCGTTGTTTTTCACCCACAAAATTTTAGGCGCTGTAAAGCCTGTAAACGCTATGTTTGCGGTATATTTTGAAAGCTTATCCTTTCCGATGACATTATTCAGATAATCAGTTTCTTTCTGTGTCCTGCCGTCATTCCAGAGAATTGCGGGGCGGATGACATTATCTTCGCTGTCAAGTATGACAAGTCCGTGCATCTGACCGCCAAAGCTTATACCGGCTACTTTTGATTTGTCAAAGCCCTCGGTAAGCTCTTTTAATCCTGCGAGCACGGCTTCCCACCAATCCTCGGGTTTCTGCTCACTCCAACCGACATTCGGGAAATACAGCGGATACTCTTTTGAAACGATATTTGCTATCTTGCCGTTTCCCTCCATAAGTAAAAGTTTTACTGCGGAAGTGCCTAAGTCAACTCCTATATAATACATTTTTACCTCATTTCTGCGCCTTGCGCGAAGATTGTTAATTTTTCCACAAATATAGTATATAGGGTTTTTAGGGATTTTTCATTGTGCAAAATATACTAAATTTATTGTGTAAACTTCCGATTGACACACACCCGCATATATCCAATAAGCGTCCACCCTACATAATCAAAAATGTCACTATTTCCATTCCAACCTATGCAGTTCCCCCTCCAGCCTCATCCCCGAAAAATTCTGCTGCCGCAGCGCCTCATATAGCACTATACTTACGCTGTTTGAAAGATTTAGACTGCGTATTTTGTCAAGCATTGGTATGCGTATGCACCCGCTCTGATTTTCCACAAGTATTTCTTCGGGTATGCCCGCGCTTTCCTTACCAAACATAATGAAGTCATTTGCGCCATAATGCACATCCGTATATACCTGCCTTGCCTTTGTAGTGGCAAGCCAAAGCTTTACGTCTTTGCCTGCCGTAAGATTTTTCTCGGCAAATTCTTCAAAATTCATATACCTGCGCACGTCCAAATGTTCCCAATAATCCATTCCCGCGCGCCTAAGTTCCTTGCCCGTAAGTCGAAATCCCAGCGGCTCAATTAAGTGAAGCGTAGTATTTGTCGCGACGCAGGTTCTGCCTATATTCCCCGTATTCGCAGGAATTTCGGGCTGATAAAGCACTATGTTCATAATCAATCTCCATTCTGTTAGTTCTGTATGTATATATTTCCAGACAGCACTGTAAAGCGCCGCCATTATAATTTCCTGATGCCATTATTATACAGAAAAGCGATTATATTTACAATTCCGATGCCGCGCTTTTATAAACGATTATAAAGTCTGCGATAAAGCTTATTTTTTAGGATATTCATTGATGATATTGCTCGCGCCTGTGATATAGTCCATCGACACATTATAGAATTGTGCCAAGATTAAAAGGCTGTCCACTGGAATCCTAGTCTTGCCACTTTCATAATCGGCATATGTCCGCTGACCGACGTGCAGCAAATCGGCTACTTTCTGCTGTGTCAAAAAGCGATTTTCGCGAATTTCCCTTATACGTTCATTATATCTCATGCGATAACACCTCGCAAATAGTATAAAGAAAAACAAATATTCTATTGACAAATAGAGTTATAAACTCTAAAATAGGTTTTGACTAAAAAAGGGAGGGTTATGTCATTGAAAATAAACTTAGTTAAAAACCTCTTAAATAAAATAAAAATGAAAATAAAAACTGCTCCTGTTAAAAAAGCCTGTTTCTTTGTCGGCATCCTGCTCTTTCTTTTAATAAAAATTAACTCTCTGCTGCAGCCTGTTTGGCTGGGATGGAATAATTACAGCACCATTCAGGGCTTTTATGATGAGCCGAAAAATACAATAGAAACAATTTTTCTTGGTTCAAGCAGGACAATCACAGCGTTTAATCCAATGGAGCTGTACGATAAGTACGGGATTTGCGCCTATAATATGGGGACAGAATCACAGCCAATTATGGCATCATATTATCAAATGTTAGAAGCATACAGGCTTCACCCCCAAACCTTAAAAACCGTTGTCCTGGAATGCACGCACCTGATATCTGGAAACGAATCGCTTGCCATGTACCAAAAGGCAATCGATGCAATGCATTTTCCAACAAAGTATAGGGCGGTCAATGATTATCCAATTGACAATATTCAAAAAAAATATTATTATATCCCGTTTTTTGAATACCACAGCAGATGGTCATCCATGACACGAGCAGATTTTGAAAAAGATAATTACAATGCAAATGACTGGAGCAGGGGCTATCTATTTGTATACAAAAGTTTTTTAGATTCAAAGGGCTACAAGGATATTGCTGTCCCATCTTTTGATTTGGATGAAACCGCAGCGCCATCCAAATATAACTCAGACGCTTTAAATTATTTTGAGCAAATGACCAGCTTTTGCAGTGAAAAAGGGCTAAAGCTTATATTAGTGTCAACGACAAATAACTGGACATCCGCAAAGCATAATGCTATTGCCGCATTAGCAGCACAAAATAATCTTGATTATATCGACTTTAATTTTGGTACGATACCAGAAGAAATAAACTATAATCTCGCCACGGATATGTACGAAGATAATCACTCGGGTTACTACGGCGCATACAAGATGACTGATTGGATTGGAAATTATCTTGTTCAGAAATGTGATGCAACAGATATCAGAGGCAGCAGCCGTTTTTCGCATATGGAAAAACAGCTCGAAGCTTACGAAAATAATATCACAGATATCGTGAAACTAAAGGAAGCGGAAAATATCTGCTATTATCTGGAATTGGCAACGAAAAAGAGTGACTGCACTATTATGATAACGGTAAAAGACAGCGCAGTATCCGGATTGTATGATTATTATAAAATGCGCCTTTTCGCAATAGGTCTTACAGGATTTATAGATTTAGAATATCGTGAACCTTATATTGCTGTAATTGAAAATGGACGCGTAATCTATGAACAGCCAGAATGCGGGAGTGAAAAAGCGACCAAAAAATTAACATACAGCGGCATACTTGCAAATGGTACTAAATATGTTTTGGAAAGCGGCGGGGCAGATTCTGGAAATATTGCTTCCTGCAAAATAGCCGGCACTGAATTTTCGCCAAATACACGCGGAATAAACATTGTCGTATATGACAATAATGCAGGTGAAAACCATTCTGGCAATGTAATAGACACAGCAGCATTTGATACGCATTTGTCACCCTTCAGAGAAGCTGGATATAAAAATGACCAGCTCGCTCTCGCTGAGGCAGAAGGAATTGACTATGCGGATTTATCCTCAGGACTAAAAAAACTCTACCTGTATAATTATCGCCGTGAAAGGATTCTTAAATCTCAGCAGACCGCAAATTTAAAATCCGAAGGCAGACTTTTAGATTTTCTTAAAACATATTGGAATGATGACAACAGCCTGATTTTTCTCTCCGTTAAAGGGGCGGCGTCTGGCGCTCTTGATGACGCGGCGAGAAAATCATTTGCTGATATTAAGCTTGATAAACTCTCAAAAATAGGGGCTGGCGATTCATATGCCGCAGTCATCAGTGAGGGAAATGTAGTATGCGAGCAAAAAACTTCAGGACAAAATCCCGCCGCCATAAATTTTTATGGCTCTTTGCTTATAAGCAAGGGAGCTGAAGCGGGTAATACATCATCAATTTTAATCAGTAATGCAGAACAGTCCCCAAATAAGGACGGCATTAATGTGGTTGTTTATGATACAAGATTAAATATTGTAATAGATAAAGGCAGTTTTAATACGGAAATAAATCCTGTACAAATGCCATAAAAAATCGAAGGGAGAAAACATATGAACCATAGCGTAATCAACTGGCTGGAAATAACTGCAAACCGCTTTCCTGATAAGTTAGCGTTTTCGGACGCAAGCAAGTGCTATACATGGCATGAGATAAGGAAATCTGCCTTGTTTATAGCATACCATATCCAATCAGCCATTTCTGACAGTAAGCAGGCAGTTGCCGTATATATGGAAAAGTCTTCGGATATGCTGGCGGTTTATCTTGGCATTGCATACAGCGGTAATTTTTACAGCCCAATAGCAGTCGATATGCCGTCTGCCCGTGTCGATAAAATACTGCAGACTTTACAGCCTGCCCTTTTTATTACGGCTAAACGGCTTCAAGCCGATATTGGCTGCGGAAAAAAGGTTGAATATACTGGAAAGCTGCTGCGCTTTGAAGAAATTGCTGAAGGCTTAGAAGACGAAGGTGAAAAATGTGTGCTTCGCAGAGCAGAAAGCATAATAGATTCTGACTTACTTTATGTCCTTTTTACATCAGGCTCTACAGGCGTGCCTAAAGGCGTAGCAATTAGCCACAGAAGCGTTGTTGACTATATTGACTGGGTCACGGAGGAATTTGGCATTACGGCAAATGATTCATTTGGAAACCAAGCGCCATTTTATTTTGATAACTCAATTTTGGATATATATTCGTCTGTCAAAACAGGGGCATCATTATACATAATACCATCCGATTTGTTCGCGCAGCCAGTAAAGCTATTAGAATATTTAAAGGAAAATGCCATCAGTACGATATTTTGGGTTCCATCGGCACTCCTTATGGTGTCCAGCCTAAAAGCCTTCAGAAATGTAGATGTATCTGAAACGCTAAAACGCGTACTGTTCTGTGGTGAGGTTATGCCAAATAAGCAGCTGAACATATGGCGCAAATATCTCCCCGATGCGCTTTACGCAAACCTATACGGTCCTACAGAGATAACAGACGCATGTACTTTTTATATCGTTGACCGACCCTTTAATGATAACGAACCGCTTCCGATTGGGCATCCAATGCGAAATACAGATATTATAGTGCTGGACGAGAATAACAGACAGGTGCTTGAACCCGATGTGCCTGGAGAGCTATGCGTACGCGGCACGTCACTATCAGCAGGATATTATAATAATCCCGAAAAGACCTCTGCCGCTTTCGTACAAAATCCGCTGCAGACGGCATATGAGGAAAAAATATACCGCACTGGCGACATTGTAAAATACAATGATCGGCACGAGCTTATTTATCTTTCCAGAAAAGATTTTCAGATAAAGCACTTAGGGCATCGGATTGAACTTGGTGAGATTGAGACAGCCGCTTCTTCCCTTGAGGGCATATCTCTTTGCTGCTGCCTGTATGATGAAAAGCACAGCCAAATAGTATTGTTTATTGACAGCAACTTCACCAAAGACAAAGTCATCACTAAACTAAAACAAATGCTGCCCGGCTATATGCTTCCTGGAAAAGTAATATTCGAAGCCTCAATGCCGCTCAACGCAAACGGAAAAATAGACCGCGTAAAATTGCGTGAAAAGTACCTGAACTAAACATAGGAAAGGAGGACATTAATTGAATACACGGTTTAATCAAATTGTAGTTATAGGATGCGGAAAGGCTGCCAAGGAAATTTTAAACATTGCCAATGATTTTAAAGGAAAATATAATTATGAACTTATTTTCATTGAACATGAAATAGCGGCTCTGTCAAATATGCAAAATATCTGCAGGACAAAAGAAATTCAATATGAACAGCTTACAGACAGAAGCATTTTAAGCCAACGCCTTCTGGCAATGCATACTCCAACCCTTATTATCAGCGCAGGAAATTATTATATATTTCCAAAATCAGTTATAGAGCAGCAAAATATAGAAATAATTAATTTCCATAATGCCCTGCTTCCAAAAATACCCGGCAGGAACGCAACTACTTGGGCGTTGTATCTAAATGAAAAGGTTAGCGGAGCCACATGGCACTATGTCGTGCCAAACATAGATGCCGGCGCTATTATCGCTCAAAAGGAAGTAGCCATCACTGAGGATATGAGAGCGTGGGAGCTTTCTAAAAAAATCACTGATGCCGCTATTGAGTTATTTTCCAGTTTTTTCATGCAATTATTGCAAAAACATATTACTGGAACTGTACAGCATGCCGACAAAACCAGAAAAATATATTACTCTCACGAAATTCCAGAAAACGGAATATGCTCAATTAATATGCCGCCTGAAAATATATACCGTCTGCTGCGCTCTATGGATTATGGAAAAAATAATGTCTTTCCGCCAGCAAGAATTATATTATCAGACGGTTCTGCCGCCACAATAAAAAATTATTTTAAAGCGCCAAAAGAACACTGTTTAGATACCCGCTGCATAATGGATGACAATAATCAGTTTCTTTATATCGCTTTGTCTGACAAATATGAATTAAGGATTACATTAAAAAACGACAAGGTTCACAATTAATCAAATAATAATCAAAGGAGAACTAAAATTATGGAAGAAAAAATTATCAAAATGCTTCAGGAAATAAACGAAGATATCATTGATTACCAAGGCGAAAATATGCTGGCTGATGACTTGATTGATTCATTTGGCATCATTCAGATCATCGCTAATCTTGAAGATGCGTTTGACATTGAGATTGATGCTGCGGATGTGACCACAGAGAATTTCGGCAACAAAAATAAAATTTTCGGCTTTATAAAATCTTTAATCACCGAATAACCGCGGGAGAACATACAAATGAATTATATTTCCTTGTCATTTGCAATTTTTTTAATATCCTTGCTGACTGTCTATGCCCTAACGCCAAACCAGCATAAATGGAAAGTCCTTCTGCTTTTCAGCATCATATTTTATGCTATGAGCGGATTAGATAAGCTTTTATTTATTTTAGGTACTTCATTGATCGTAGATGCGGCTGCACTGCGCATGGACAAAATATGGACTGAATTTGACAACGCCTGCGGCGAGGAACAGCTTCAGGCATCCACAAAGCGTGAACTAAAAAAGAAGTACGCCAAAAGAAGCCGCCAAATACTTTCTATAGCATTATTTTTATGTATTGGCATTCTTTTTTGGTGCAAATACGGCGTTAAAACAGTATCATTCATCAATCGCACAGCGGGTACGTCTTTAACCGCTAAGATTATTGTCCCTTTAGGAATTTCATACTACACATTTTCGTCCATTGGCTATTTATTAGATGTATATTGGCGCAAAGTATGTCCCAGCAGCAGTTACCCGCGTCTGCTGTTGTGCATGATTTATTTTCCACACATTGCAGAAGGACCTATATCACGATATAATCGGCTGCTTCCTCAGCTTGACACTCTTACATTTCCAAGCTACACACGATTTACATACGGCTTACAGCTTATGCTATGGGGCTGCTTTAAAAAAATGGTAATTGCAGACCGTCTCGCTATTTTTGTAAATAATGTCTTTAATGATATTGAAGCCAATGAAGGACTTATTTTTCCGATTGCGCTTATATTTGGGGCATTTCAAATGTACACAGACTTTTCCGGCTGCATGGACATAGTAACTGGAATATCCGATATTTTAGGAATACAGCTTGACAAAAATTTCCAGCATCCGTTTTTTTCCCAATCAGCAGCAGAATTTTGGCGCCGCTGGCATATTACGCTCGGTACATGGTTTAAGGATTATGTTTATATTCCGATAACCACTAGCTCTTTTATGCGCAGGCTCAGAAAACTATCCTCTAAAAAATTTGGAGATAAAGGAAGTAAATATATGCTGACGACTGTTCCAACAATGACAGTCTGGCTGCTAACAGGCATTTGGCACGGGACAGGAAAAAATTATATAGTATGGGGATTATACTGGGGCATTTTGATTGTTAGCGGCGAATTGCTAAGCGATAAGCTTAATATTCTTTCAGAACGTCTGCACATAAATACAAACCGCATGGAATGGCGCGTGTTTCGTACACTTCGCACATTTACACTATATGCAATAGGCGGACTAGCGCTTTTCCCAAAAAATCTTGAAGCATCACTGCTGGTTGCTAAGCGGATTTTCTCTACATTTAATATATGGATATTCTGGGATCAGTCTCTTTACAGCCACGGACTGGATCGCCGTAATTTTATCCTTGCTGTTTTGTCCATCCTGTTCTTACTGCTTGCGGACGCGGCTGCTGAAAGAGTAAACGTGCGGGAAAAAATTGCAAAAAGAAATATTGTCATCCGATGGTGCATTTATTATATTGGAATTTTAGCTGTGCTTATTTTTGGGATTTACGGACCAGGATATGACCCGCAGGCATTTGTATACCAACAGTTTTGATAATGCGCATGTCCTGCCAATTCAATCTCCATTCTGCTGGCTCTGTACATCTATATTCCCAGACAGCACTGTAAAGCGCCGTCATTATAATTTACCGATGCCATTATTATACAGAAAAACACTCATATTTACAATAACATCAGCATTAAAGCCCTTGTTAAATCAATTTTGTTTTTATATAATATAGAAAAACACCTAAACCGCTGCTGGCTAAAATACTGCTGAGCGGCTTTGGAGCATGGAGGTATCTTCCTATGGGAATTTATTTAAATCCTAAAAACAGAGGTTTTCAGGAAGCGCTCAATTCTCAAATTTACGTAGATAAAACAGGACTGATTGAATATACAAACTCTTGCCTGAATACAAAGCAAAAATACATCTGCGTCAGCAGACCGAGACGTTTCGGCAAATCTATGGCACTTGAAATGCTTGCCGCCTACTATAGCTGCGGCTGCGACTCCAAGGATTTATTTAACGGACTTAAAATCGCCGGCCAAAAAACTTTTCCAAAATATCTGAATAAATATGACGTGATTTATTTAAATATGCAGCATTTTCTTCTCAGAACAGATGCCTTTAATATGACGAAATATTTAGAGCAGGCTGTCCTTGAGGAGCTGCATGAAACCTATGGAAGCCTGTTTTCTGAGCAGACTGTTATTTTAGCTGAGGCGCTCGAAAAAATCTATGCAAAAGCTGATAAACAGTTTATCTTTCTGATTGACGAATGGGACTGCGTAATGCGTGAGCGCCAGGAATCCGAGGCTCTGCAAAAGCAATACCTTGATTTCCTGCGCAGCCTTTTAAAGGATCAGCCATACGTGGCGCTTGCCTATATGACAGGTATTTTGCCTATAAAAAAATATGGACAGCATTCCGCATTGAATATGTTCGGCGAACATTCAATGACTGGACAGTATGATTTAGAGGAATACACGGGGTTTACTCAAGATGAAGTAAAGGCATTATGCCGGAGATTTGACATGGACTATGTCGAGACAAGCAGCTGGTATGACGGCTATATGTTCAAAAATTTCCAACACATTTACAATCCGCGCTCTGTAGTGTCCGCTATGAGCTTTAAGAATTTTTCAAGCTATTGGGCTTCCACTGAAACGTATGATGCGCTAAAAATATATATTGACATGGATTTTGACGGTCTAAGAGGCGCTATAATACAGATGCTAAGCGGCGAGCGCGTTAAAGTCAACACATTGAGTTTTCAAAATGATATGCATAGCTTTAATGTGAAAGACGATGTTTTGACTTTGCTTATTCATCTGGGCTACCTTGGATATGACGCACAGACAGAGGAGACCTTTATTCCCAACAAAGAAATAATCAGAGAATTTGAAAACGCCATGAGCGTCGGGGGCTGGTCTGATGTTATGCAAATTCTTAAAGCCTCTGAAAAGCTGCTGTCAGATACATTAAGCGGCAATGAAAATGAAGTCGCCGAAGCGCTTGATAAGGCACATACGGAGGCAGCGTCAATTTTGACATACAATGATGAAAATTCTTTGAGCTGTGCCATAGGGCTTGCATATTACAGCGCGCGGAAGGATTACAGGCTTATACGGGAATTTCCCGCAGGCAAAGGCTTTGCGGATATCATATTCCTGCCCCTTCCGCACTCGTCAAAACCGGCGTTAATTGTGGAATTAAAATATGACGAATCCGCTGACACAGCCATACAGCAGATAAAAGGCAGACAGTATACGCAGGCGCTCGAAAACTATAGTGGCGAAATTCTTCTCGTCGCAATCAGCTATAGCAAGGCTGATAAAAATAAGCGCCATAGCTGTATTATTGAAAAAATTAAGTTAGATAGATAAATGCAACTGCCACTTGTCAAATAAACCAGTGCGGGACCGTCGCACTAGGGAATACAAGTGCAAGATATAGCATCACTTAATTTAGTCACAATATCATATCCTGCACAATTAATCCTTATTACGACAGCCCCGCATTTCACTTCAAAAAATATTTTCCCACGCCGCTTTTATTTCCCACTCTCACGCAAATGTCTCACAAAATGCTCCAATCTCCCGACCGCAACCTTAAGCTTTTCAAGCGAATACGCATATGAAATCCTTATAAAGCCCTCGCCACTGTCGCCGAATGCCGTACCCGGCACTACAGCGACCTTTTCCTCCTGCAGAAATCTTGTCGCGAACTCATCGCTTGTCATTCCAAATTCCTTTATGCACGGAAATATGTAAAACGCGCCGAACGGTTCAAAGCACTCAAGCCCCATCTCCTTAAAGGCATGCACGAGGAAACGCCTCCTCTGATTGTACGCCTCACGCATCATTTTCACATCGTCATCGCCGTTGCGCAGCGCGTCAATCGCCGCATACTGCGACGTCGTCGGCGCACACATGATGCAGAACTGGTGTATTTTGTACATCTGCTCGATAATCTTCTCAGGTCCGCACGCATAGCCAAGCCTCCAGCCTGTCATTGCATACGACTTTGAAAAGCCGTTTATCAAAACCGTGCGCTCCCACATTCCGTCGATATTCGCAATCGAAACATGCTGGTCCGTATAGCAAAGCTCTGAATAAATCTCATCAGAAAGAACGTACAAATCATGCTCCTTTATGACCTTGGCTATTGCCTCCAAATCTTCCCGCTCCATAATTGCACCCGTAGGATTATTGGGAAACGGCAGGATAAGTATTTTGCTCTTGTCCGTAATCGCATCCTCAAGCTCCTTTGCCGTGAGCCTAAACTGATTCTCATGCTTTAGCTCAATTATCACAGGCTTGCCGCCCGCAAGTACGGCGCAGGGTTCGTATGACACGTAGCTGGGCTGCGGTATAAGCACCTCGTCTCCCGCGTCCACCATCGCACGCAGCGCAATGTCTATCGCTTCCGAGCCGCCTACCGTCACTATCATTTCCTTGCGCGCGTCATATTCAAGGTCATATCTTCTCTTTAAATACTTGCTGACCTCCTCACGCATCTCCAAAAGTCCCGCATTTGAGGTATAAAACGTGCGCCCTCTTTCAAGCGAATAAATGCCCTCGTCGCGTATATGCCACGGCGTCTCAAAATCAGGCTCGCCCACACCAAGCGATATTACGTCAGGGTCGTTCATCTCGCTCACTATATCAAAAAATTTCCTTATGCCCGACGGCTTAATATTTACGATTGTCTTTGATAACGGATTTCTCATGGTGTCACCTGCATCCTTTCATCAACCTCTTTTTTGCCTAAAATGGTGCCGTGGTCCTTATACTTCTTCAGGATAAAGTGCGTAGCCGTGCTGATAACAGACTCCTGCGTGGAAAGCTTCTCCGTGACAAAGCGCGACACTTCTTTAAGCGACTTCCCCTCAAGGCTGACAAGCAGGTCATAACCGCCCGAAATAAGGTAAACTGCATGAACCTCAGGATATTTGTAAATCCTCTCCGCAATGGCGTCAAATCCGTTGTTTCGCTGCGGCGTGACACGCACCTCGATAAGCGCGTTCACTTTTTCGACATCCGTCTTTTCCCAGTCGATAAGCGTGTGATACCCACAGATTACTCCCTCTTGCTCCATCTTCTCCATCTCGTTTACAACGTCTGTCTCGGACTCGCCAAGCAGAATTGCAAGCTCACGCAAATCAATCCTGCTGTTCTTCTCGATTATTGTCAAAATTTTTTCTCTCATATTTTACCTCTTTCCTGCGCCATATTAATTTAACGCACATTGTTCACAATCTCATAATACCTGAAAATCTCATCACCTTTGGCAGGCTCCAAAAAGCGTGTTTCCTCGCCGTTACGCACTATTCTGTCATTTCCCTCACAGATTTTGCCTATAACGGCGGCATTTATCCCCATCTCATTGAGGCGCTTTGCCAAATCCGCGCCACGCGTCGTCACAATCAAAAGGCTTCCGCCAGCCAAAAGCTCATATGGGTTCAAATCAAAAAACTCGCATATCTCTATGGTTTCCTGCCTTACCGGTATATCTTTTAAGTCTGCGACCAGTCCAACGCCGTTATCGGATGCGAGCTCCCAGAGCGCTCCAAAAATTCCGCCCTCCCTTGCCGCTTTCATATAACATGCGCCGGACTTAACGGCGGTAGCGGCCTCCACAGCAGCCATCGCTTCCGCCGCCACTGAAAAATGCCTCAAAAATTCTTCCGCCTCCGTAATCATATCAGCGGGATATCGCTCGCGCAGCGCATCAAAGCTCCCACCCGCTATCAGCGATGTTCCCTCAAGGCCTATCCACTTCGTCATCACAATGTCATCACCCGCGGTCACCTTGCACATCGAGCCTTGATTTGCCCTGCCGCTTACCACACACTCGGCTATCGGCTCGCTCACGCACGGCAACACGCTTACATCCGCGCACATAATCGGTATTCCTAGCCGCTCTGCTCCATGCGCCGCCTGTTCCATTATCCTGCGCACTTTTATCTCACGCCATCTGCCGGGCACCTTAACGTTTAAAACAGCATATGTGTCATTAACCTCTCCACGCGACGCTGCCCAAGCATTGTTTGAGGCCGCAAAAAGCGCTCTCGCCGCGACGCTGTCATCTCTGCCTGACGCCGATGCCCGGGCGCTCAAAAGTCCTGACGGCAAAATGGCGCAGTCTGCCCCCAGTGCCGCGCCATCATAAAAACTCATATTATTTTGTGAAACGTCCCTTACCACCTTATCAACAGAGCGCTTATAAATATGCTCCGTGAGCCTGCCGTAATTCATCTTATCTCCCTTGCGCCGTCCCAAACGCTGCCTTTATGTTTTCTTTATGTTTTTAATTATTTTGCTGTTGCTGCTGCAATGCCTTATTATACGCCTCCAATGCCGCCTGCTGCTGCAAAAGCGCCTGATTATACGCGTCTATATCCGCCTGCTGCTGCGCGACCGCATCCATCTCCCCTTTAATCGCTGCCGCCTCTGCCTTGCATGTATCAATACTCCCTGACGCAATCGCCGCCTGAATACGGCTTGCATACAGCGGATTGTCAGTATTCACGCCCACTACTGCACTGCGCGGAGACGCCTTATATTTACTCTCATTTATAACCTCACGGCTCACTTCCTCGCCGTTTTCCTCGACAATCTTCCAGAGCCGCGCCGTATACCCTATGTGTGCCGACTGCACACTGATATACCCCACGCCCTGACCGCTGTCCGCTATAATCTCCTCCGTCTCCGGATTATTTGTAGAAAGCACCTCGCTTTCATAGCGCACCTTATGGCTTTCCGGTCTTGTCTCCACTCCGTATATCGTAAAGGTTATTTTCTTGCCCTCTGTCTGCCCCTCTATGTAAATAGGATTATCCAGATTATTCACAAATCTAAAGTCTTTTCCTGCCGATTCGGCTATAGCTGCATCCATGGACGGTTCGACATACGTAATAATCATTGAGTGATTGTTTCTCTCCGTAACCTCAAGCTCCGACAAAAGCACAGCATTGTAAAGCGTAGTGGAAACCTGGCAGATACCTCCGCCCAAGCTGTCTACCACCTTGCCGTTCAGATATGAACCTGCAGGATAATAACCGTTGTCTGTCGTAAATGGCTTGATAGTGTCGTATGTAGAAAATTCATCGCCGGGATAAAGCAGCGTACCGTTTATAAGACGGCAGCCGTTTTCTACATTTTTACAGCGTGATGAACTGCTTGTAGAATAGCTTGTAGTATACGTGCCAAGCACATCGGTAAGCTTTGAGAGCTCCTCGGCGCTTCCCCTTGGCTCAGTCACGTCTATGACTAAATCTATCGACGCGTCAGAATAATCCCACTCCGTCGTAAGATAGCTCACAGTTTTTGCAAGCGATTCTTCTACATTTACGCATTTCCCCTGCTGCCCCTCCGTGACAGCAAACTCACCATTTTCACGGGTGATAGTCGCGTTTATGGCAGGTACGTCATATTCGGCACACTGCTCTGCCAAAACCGCCCTTATCGCCTCATTATCAAACGCAAGCTCTAAATCATAAACTTTATTGCCGTGTTTTAAATCCTGTATCGCCTTGTACCGCTTTACAATATTGCCATGCTTCCCTAGCGCCGCCGCCGCATCTATATCTGACTCATTAACCCAGCTCAACCCGAGGTCGCCTGCCGTAACCGCCACAAAATGTTCATCCACAGCGCCAAAAGTAACATTCTTTTGCATTAATGTATTTACAAACGCTCTTACGGCCGCTTTCGCCTCGTCCGCCGTCATTCCCGAAAGGTCGATATTTCCCATATATACGCCCTCAAGAATGACATCTCTCGTCTCGCCCGCATAAGCTCTGCTGCCGCCAAACACAGCGCACACACAAGCTAAAAGCGCAAACGTAAAAACAACCGCTCTTAATCTCCTCACCATATTCATTGATTCCTCCATAGGCTCAATCATAAAAAAACAAAAAAATTGATACAATTATATAAATTCCGGTTGTAAACAATACTATGTATATTGTAAAATATCATTAGCCTAACGCTGTAACCGCCATCGGTATTACCATGGCAAGCACGAGCAGAATTGCGATTATTGCCGCGATTTTCTTCTGCGTCTTTTTATTGTTGAAGTTAAGCATAGCCGTCCCTCCTTTAATTTTGTGGCGTTGATTAATATTTCTGAAAGGATATTATATATGTATTTTTTACTTATTGCAAGCTTTCTTATATTTTCAATTGTATTTTTTTTAAGACTTAACCATGTCAAGTCAATCGAATCAAAAGCGTATGACGAGTTTTGGGCGAGGGAAAACAAGGCAAACTATACTCGCAAAAAGCCTCTCGACAATCTAAACTACATCACAGTGCCTGACGAGCTTCTCCACATGAAACCTGAAAATTCAAACGAGGAACTCGATGAGTGCATCAAAAACTTAAACGACTTGTCCGAATATAAAATCGTCAACCTTACCGGCTATACCAACACGGATTTAAAGCTTGAATATGGCACGGCTAATATTACTATATTAAGCGAATACGATTTTCATTACACAAATTTGGCAACTCTCTTGCAAAGGCTTGCCGAAAAGCTCCACGAGAGCGGCAATGACGCGCTCGCCATCATGACACTTGAATTTGCCATATCGACAAACACAGACGTGAGCAAAAGCTACTATCTGCTCGCACAGCTCTACACAGACGCGCATACGCCTGAAAAAATATTTGACCTCATGGAAAGCGCGCAAAATATCAAGTCGATGCAGCGTGATGCCATCTTAAAGCATTTGGGAGAACTTTTACCCATTTAATTTGCTTTTGTATTCATTATTCAGCATGATTAAATTCATCTCAAAGTCCTGCCTATCTTTTTGGCGCATTGTGGAGAGCATGACTCCCGCAAAAAGCGACTGTATAGCCGCGATATAGACAAATCCGCACACTATGAGTGTAGGAAATCGCTCTACTAACCCTGTCTCAAAATATTCGCAAAGGACAGGGACAAAAAACACTGTAGCCGCCACGGCAAGGAATGTCGCCATCCATGCAAAAAATCGCATTGGTTTATAGTTTCTGTACATTTTTGCTATGGTCATAAGCACTTTGAAACCGTCCGAATATGTGTTGAGCTTTGACTCGCTGCCCTCGGGGCGGTCACGGTACTGGATAATCACGTTTTCCACACGCATATTTTTGTCAATTGCGTGTATGCTCATCTCGGTCTCTATCTCAAATCCCTTGGACAAAACCGGAAAAGATTTGACAAACTGATAGCTGAATGCCCTGTAGCCTGTCATTATATCCCTGATATTGCTTCTGAACATGCTGTTTATCGCGCCGCGAACCAAGGAATTGCCGAAGTTGTGGAAAGGACGCTTATTTTCTTCAAAGTATGAGGACGAAAGTCTGTCGCCGACTACCATATCAGCGCCTCTCTCCAAGACTGCATCGCAAAGCTTTCTTGCTTCGTCCGCAGGGTATGTGTCGTCACCGTCCGTCATTACGTAGCATTTGGCATCAATCTCCCTGAACATCCGACGTATGACGTTGCCTTTTCCCTGCTGGTATTCATAGCGGACTACCGCGCCTGCTTTTCTTGCTATTTCATCCGTGCCGTCCTTTGAGTTGTTATCGTAGACGTATATGACTGCTTCGGGCAATGCTGCTTTAAAGTCTTTTACTACTTTTTCTATTGTTTTACTTTCATTGTAGCAGGGTATAAGTACCGCTATCTCGTCCATCTGTTTCCTCGTTTCCGCGCGTGCTGCGCTTTGGATTGGTCTATCATTCTTAGCTTTATCAGTTTTTAAAGTTTGTATGTACCGTATAAATCTTAATATGTAGAGTTTATCATATATTTCAGGGTTAATAAAGGGGTTTGCGGATTATTTTTTATTATTCCGCCTCTTTGTTTCTGACGCGCAGCTCCTTGAAAAAGGTTTGGAGCATCCGGGCACATTCTTCCTCGAAAACTCCGCGCACTACCTCTACTTGATGGTTAAATTCGGGCATGTCGAGGATATTAAGTATTGAGCCCGCACAGCCTGCTTTGGGGTTCATGCACGCCATCACCACTTTGGGAATCCTTGCCTGAACGATTGCGCCTGCGCACATCTGACATGGCTCGAGGGTTACGTAGAGCGTGCAGTCTTCCAAACGCCAATCGCCAATCACCCTGCTCGCCTTTCGTATAGCCGTTATCTCCGCATGCGATAGAGTATTTTTATCAGTATTTCTGCGATTATAGCCACGACCTATGATTTTGTCCTCATATACTATGACACATCCTATTGGAACTTCGCCCAAAGCATAGGCTTTTCTTGCCTGCTTGATTGCCTCGCGCATATATTTTTCATCGGGATTTTGATTGTTTGTTGTTTTTAGCCTTGGCATGTATGATTCTCCAATCTGACAGCTTTACCATTTTCCGTATGAACATGAATTATTGGCGATTACGGCGCGCAGCTCGACGAAACACCCGCACGCCCTGCACATTCCGTCGGCAAGATATCCGCACTCCTTGCAAACAGACAGGCGCTCCTCGTAGAGCGCCTTATCTGCTTTTATGTCCTCGTCCAATCGGTCTATGTAGGAATACAGGTTTTCCATGTATGCTTCTCGGTTCATTTCCCGCAAAAGACACCTTATGCAGCGCTTCTGCGAATTATTTTCATCATGCATAGGATACCTCTCTGCCTTTAGCGTTATTTAATGCTTAACTCCTTGGCTCCCGTTTAAGCCTGATTATTTAACGCGGAACTGAATGACACTGCACGCGGGAAGTTTGAAACTTATGCCTTTATCTGTCACAGTAAAGTCCTTAAACTCCGTTTCCTTAACCTTGTCCGGATTTTCAAAGGTATTGTATGCATACATATCATTTGTCAAAATAGCAGACGTAACCTCTCTCGGCTTACACTCCGCAAACGCAATCTCTATGTCCTCGCTGTCCTTTGTCGAAAGGTTATTGATTGTAACAGTGATAACTCCGTCCTTGTCAACCGAAACCGACTCCTGAAGATTTGGTACCATAAACTCATCTTCCTCGCCGATAGTCTTTGTACCCTCGATAAAGCTCTCGACAAGCTCAGCATCCTGATGATACTTATACATATGGAATACATGGTAAGTCGGCGTAAGCAGCATCTTAGGTCCGTCCGTAAGTATCACTGCCTGCAGCACGTTTACTAGCTGCGCGATGTTCGCCATCTTTACCCGGTCGCAATGCTTGTTGAATATATTGAGCGTAACCCCTGCTACGAGCGCGTCGCGCATTGTATTCTGCTGATACAAAAATCCCGGATTGGTGCCCGGCTCACAGTCAAACCATGTACCCCACTCGTCAACTATAAGCCCTATTTTCTTTTCAGGGTCGTACTGGTCCATAATCGCGCCGTGCTTGCGGATAAGCTCATCCATATCCGCAGCCTTTGAGAGCGTCTTGTACCATTCTTTCTCATCAAAATCGGTCGCACTGCCTTTTTTGCTCCACTCCCCTGGAACAGTATAATAATGCAGTGAGAGACCATCCATCAGTCCATGCGATTCCGCGGGCACATTCTCATGGCAGGTTTTTAATACGTTCTCCGTCCAGTACGTGTCGCCCCCGTTCGCTCCGCAGCAGATTTTGAAAATCGGACGTTCAGCATTGTAATTTCTCACATAAGTTTGGTATCTTCTGTAAAGATTGGCATAATACCCCGGTGACATATTGCCGCCGCATCCCCAATTTTCGTTGCCTACGCCAAAATAATCAACTTTCCATGGTTTCTCATGACCGTTTTTCTTTCTCAGCTCCGCCATCGGTGATACGCCGTCAAACGTCATATACTCAACCCATTCTGACATTTCCTGTACAGTGCCGCTGCCGACATTTCCGTTTATATATGTCTTGCAGCCAATCTGCTCGCAAAGCTCAAAAAACTCATGCGTGCCAAAGCTGTTGTCCTCGGTAACGCCGCCCCAGTGTGTGTTTACCATCTTCTTTCTTGTCTCTTTCGGTCCTATGCCGTCTTTCCAGTGGTATTCATCCGCAAAACAGCCGCCCGGCCAGCGAAGTACGGGAAGTTTCATCTCCTTAAGAGCCGCCACTACGTCATTCCTCATGCCGTTTGTATTGGGAATATCTGAATTTTCGCCCACATAAAGCCCCTCATAGATACATCTTCCCAAATGCTCCGAAAAATTACCGTAAAGCTCCGCATTGATGTGTCCTTTTTTGTTTTTTTCATTGATAAAAAGCTTTGCCATCATTTTACTCCTTTATAGTTATATTTTATTTATAGCAGAATACCGGTCTGCCATTTTCCCACTTTATCTTCATCAGAAATGTATGCCTGTTGGGGTTGTAGAGCGGGTCCCCCTCAATCACGCTCTCCGTCCGCGCATGATAGACAAGAATATCCTCGCCCTCATCGTTTACGGTAAACGAATTGTGTCCCGGACCGTATATCCCCAATGTTTCGTCAGACTTCAATACCGGATAGCGCTCCTTTTTCCATGAAAGCGGGTCGAGCAAATCATCACCCTCATTTGCCGAAAGCATTCCCATACAGTACGCAATACCCGTTTCGCTTGCCGAATATGTAAGGAAGATTTTGCCGTCACGCTTAATGACCGCCGGACCCTCATTTACCCAAAAGCCCACTCTCTCCCAATCATAATCGGGCGTCGTCAAAAGCACCTGCACAGTCTTTAATTTGTTTGGCGTCTCCATCTCTGCTATGTAAAGATTGGAAATCTGCCGTCCGACGCCTACCTTTTCGGCCCACACGTAATACCGCTTACCGCCGCTCTCAAAGATTGTGGCGTCAAGTGAAAACGCCCTAAACGAAAACTCATCGTCATCAGCACACTGCATTTTGCCAAGCTCTTTCCAAGTGCCCGTCATAGGATTTTCGTCAGCACATTCAAGCACATAAGGGCGTATCGCCCATATATCCTCTTTCTCGCCCCCCGCAAAATATATGTACCATTTGCCGTCCAGCCTATGCAGCTCAGGCGCCCATATATGCTCACTCATAATGCCCGACTCGTGCTTTTTCCACACAGTCACCTCCTGGGCATCGGCAATTCCCGCAAGCGTGTCCGCACACCTAAGCACAATCCTGTCATACGCAGGCACAGACGCAGTAAAATAATATCTGCCATTCTCCTGCTTACATATAAAAGGGTCCGCCCTCTGCAAAATCCAAGGCTCATTATACCTTATCTGCGTGTCCATAATCATAAACCTCCTTATTTTTTATTCTAAAACACAATACCCAACATTTAGAAGTCTTAGGCGGTGTCTTTTGCCTCCTTAGAGTTTCTTAATGTTTTGGTTTGCTCCGGAAATCATGGTTTGTATATCATACGAAACGACAATATTTGAGTTCGCATGTATCTTGTAAAACTGTTTCATTACCCTATCCGCTACCATCCTGCCATTGTCAATATCCGTGCCTATCAGTATTATGAAATACTGCACACTGCTGTAGCGACTGCCTATATCAACCATGCGCAGCGATGAAGCCGCCGCCACCTCCAGCGCCGCCATGGCGTTTTCAAACACCTCGTTGTCAACCCTGTTGTTATTCATATCGCTTATGGTAAAGAGAATTGTCTGCACCTTTTCGCCGTCGCGCTTTACACACCTTGATATATAGCTGTAAAGCGTCTTAAGCTCCTCGTACTCCACCTGAAAAACGCCATCAGTCTTGTCCATTCGTCCCTCTATCATATAGCGGATATGCTCGAGGTCCTTGCCAGTCCTATTTACATCGCCCAAATCATTGCCATTATCATAAAAAGCATACGCGTTTTTGCCGTTTTTCTTTATGTGATAAAGCGCCTTATCCGCTTTATGGTAAAGCGTCTTATAATTACGTCCGTCTAGCGGCGTGACGGCCACACCTATCGAAACAGTTACAAGTCGTCCCCAATTTGCGTTCGTTTTCTTTTCATTAAAGCCGTCTATGATGCTTTGGCACTTTTCATGTATTTCTTCTTTTTTTGTAATGTCGGCAAGCAGTATGACAAACTCATCTCCGCCAAGGCGAAAAGCTATATCGCCGTCACTTATATTATTTTTGATTACTTCGGCAATAGTCCTTATTGCATTGTCGCCGGCAATATGTCCGTATGTATCATTTACCGTCTTGAAATTATCCATATCAAGCATCAGCAATGCCCCAGCGCGGCGATTATGCAGGAACAAATCTATATTTGTCTCGCCGTGGCTCCTGTTGCTAAGACCTGTAAGCACATCTGTAGAAGCCTCATTCTTGATACCTGCCGTGTATTCCGCGATTATCTTGTTGAGCAGCTCGCTGCTCTCCTTAGCAAGCTCAGCCTCCTTTTCCTCCGACGCTGCATCTCCGTCGCCGACACGCGCTCCCGTATGGTGCACGCAAAAGCCCTCTTTCAGCATGGCGACAAACAAATCGGTAAGCTCAGGGTCAAACTGCGTACCCCTGTTGTTTTCAAACTCTGCAATGACATTGTCAATCGACATCTTGCCTCTGTATATCCTGTTTGATGTCATCGCGTCATAGCTGTCCGCTATGCCTATAATACGCGCGCATATGGGTATATCCTCACCCTTTATGCCATATGGATAACCTTTTCCGTCATACCTTTCATGATGGTAAAGCGCCCCGTCTGCCACATTCTTTATCATACGGATATCCTTTAATATATCGTTTCCGATGATAGGGTGCTTTTTGATAATGTCAAATTCCTCTTTGCTCAGCTTGGTGGGCTTATTCAAAATAGAGTCGGGCACACCGATTTTTCCTATGTCATGAAGAAGTGCAATGTAGTGAATATTTTGTATCTCGTCCTCACTCCAGCCAAGTCTTTCGGCTATCGCCTCGGCGCAGACCGCTACACGCAGCGAATGTCCTGACGTGTACGCATCCTTTGCGTCTATTGTGTTTGCTATCGCCATAATGGAATTAAGCGATACCTTTTCCACAAGCTGCGTTTTTTCCTCAAGACGCGTCTCCAAATCCTCTCTAAGCTCATAGAGTTCTATCGTGCGGCTTATCCGGCTTTGCATAACCATAGGGACAAACGGTTTGACGATAAAGTCCGCCGCTCCAAGCAGCAGACACTCATTTTCTGTCTCGGGATTTGAATCGCCTGTCAGAAATATAATAGGAATTTTTCTCCATACGCTGTTTTTTTGGATTTCACGCATAGTCTCCCTGCCGTCCATACCCGGCATATGCAAATCAAGCAATATCAGTTTTGGCACACATATCTTCAAAATCTCCAGTGCTTCTTCACCCGATTTTGCCGTTATAATCTTGTAATTTTTTTCAAGAATTTTCTGCGCCACGGCAAGATTGAGCCTGTCATCATCCACTATCAAAACATCCGCGTTTCCAACTACCCTGCTACCATCAACCATAAAATCCTCCATACCGCTTTCGCGACTTAAAATCGGAAATTAAAACGCCTGCCCCGAAAATTCTCAGTGTTTTGTCCAACGAACAATACAGCCTACCAGTTGCTCAAGACTAAGCGGTTTTGTTATGTGCTCGTTCATACCCGCATTTTTGCTTGCGATTATATCCTCTGTAAATGCGTTTGCTGTCATTGCGACTATCGGAATAGTCTTCGCGTCCTCCTGACCTGACGCGCGTATCGCCTTCGTCGCCTGATATCCATTCATTATCGGCATCTGTATATCCATAAAAATAAGGTCATAGTAGCCTGCTCCTCTTTCACGGTATATGTCAAGCGCCTCCTTGCCGTCCTCCGCGCTCTCGACCTTTATGCCGAGGTCGCTTATAATCTCCACGGCAATCTCGCGGTTCAGTTCATTGTCCTCGACAAGCAGGATATGCTTGCCTCCCAAATCCACGTCTTCATATCGGCGCGCATAATCCAAAAACTCGTCCGCCTTTTTCTCCGTCTTATCCTGATATTTCAAAAATATCGTAACCGTAAAGCACGAACCGACATTGACCTCGCTTTTTATGTCTATAGTGCCGTTCATTCTGCGTATGATATTGAGAGCTATCGGCATGCCCAGTCCCGTACCTTCTATCTTGCTCACGCGCGAATCCTCTGCCCGGCTAAACGGCTCAAAAATCTGCTCGATATACTCCTTGGACATACCTATGCCGTTATCCTCAATCTCAAACACATAGCAGCCATACCCCGGCGCCTGCGACGGCCTTTCCTTTACTCTAAATTCCAGCTTGCCCCCCGGCGGCGTATATTTCACGGCATTTCCGAGAATATTTATAAATACCTGCTGCAGACGCATCACGTCTCCGATAAGCTCTTTATGTTCTATATCTCCGACGGTGAGCTTTATCTCATGCATTTTTGACTGCACGGACGGGCGAACCACATCGAGCACTCCCTGTAAAAGCTCATTGAGGTTAAATTCTTCCTCAACAAGCGTAATTTTGCCCGACTCAATCTTGCTCATATCAAGCACATTATTTATGAGTGAGAGCAGGTGCTTGCTTGCCGCGTCAATTTTGTTAAGGCAGTCCTCTACTTTCTGCGTGTTCCTGATGTGGAGCTGCGCTATCGTAGCCATGCCTATTATCGCGTTCATCGGTGTGCGTATGTCATGGCTCATCTTGGACAGGAACTCGCTCTTGGCAGCGCTTGCGTGGTTTGCCGCCTCACACGCCTCTTTTAGCATCTTCTGCTCGAGCTCCTCTCTGCGCTTGCTCTCTGTCACATCCTGGGCCACATACAATGCTTTTACGGGTACATCGCCCTCACTCTGCGCCAAAAGTGCAGTCGCGCGCACCCATGAATATTCACCATTGCTATTGTCTGCATCCCTGTCAAGGATACGGTACTCCACGGCGATAAACGGACGCTCACTGCCAAGCGTTTCCCGTATATATCGACAGTTCATTTTTTCCAGGTACTCGGCACGGTCGTCAGGATGCACAAAATTCTGCGCATACAGCGCAAATACCTCCTCACATTCCGCTTCCTCCTTGAGCACCTCTCCCACAGCGCCCATTTGTATTATCGGATGCAGCGTCTCCATGCGCAAGTCAAGATAATATATCGAAAAAAACAATGTGCTTAGGCTGTTGATAATATGCTGTTTTTCACGCTCAGCCTCAAGCGCCGCGTCCTCTTTAATTTTTCTCTGCGTGATATCCCTGCCCAAAATGCTCACAAGGACATTCGTATCCTGACGGCTGAAAAAAACCTGCTCCTCCAGCCACTTTACCGTCGTATGCTTTGACCTAAACTGATATGTAAATTCGTCGAAGTCCTCTACCTCTTTCGCCTTTGCGCGCAATGCGTCCAGCGAAAGCACGCTCAAAAACCGCTTTGCGTCGCGCTCATCTATGAAATCGTCACACGCCTTAAGCAGATAATGGTTCCAATCACCGATACGATTGTCCTTATTCTCACCTTCTATATCAAGGTAGGCACGCTCGCAAATCCCTGTATCCAAATCCACTATGTTCATGACATTGTAATGCGACCTTATGATTGCGGAAATGCGCTTATCGCTCTGAGAACGCCTTATTTCCTCGCGCTTGTGCTCATCGACATCCTGCTGGACAAGAATAGCATACGCTCCGCCGTCATCATCCATATAAAAATGAGCCGCTACGGATACATAATGATATTTGCCATAGAGCATACGCCTACACATCAAAGTCGTTTTCTTTTCATTGCCCTTGCTTGCCGCCCTTAAAGCCTCCCATGAGAATTTGTCAAGCATTTCCGCCCTGCTCTCGGGATGAAAATACCGCATAACCATCTTGCCCAGCACGGCATTCCACTCAACTATTCCCTGCTCCAGCAAATCCTTCATATCATCAGATACCAGCGTAGGACTTATCATGCCTGTAGCAAGCTCGATAATATAAATGCCAAAATTTTTCTCGCTGACTGACTTCAATATCTCCTTATGACGTATGTTACTTTCCTCAAATTCCAGACCTTTCCTGTATGCGTCCTGCACATCCTTGACGTAGAGCATCACAGTCTGATTATCGTCGGCGTAATCATAGTCGGGCACAATCTCCATCGTATACCATCTGTACACGTCTCCAACTTTGCGCCTGTAAGTACAGCTCAGCACTTTTTTGCCTCTTTTAAACTCCTCGCGCAGATATTCTATGCGGATGAATTTCTCAAAACGCCCTATATCTCTTATATAAACATTACCGTTTTTCAGAAAACTGCGAAACCATTCTGACAGACTATGTATCTGATTGCCATAGTCTAAAAGCGTATTGCCCTCGTCCTCCCTGACTATACCAAAACTGTCAGTAGTCAGATTCGCCCTCAAAATACGGTTGTAGGTATAGCCCATAGTCTCAGCGTGCGGCGTAATCTGCAGCATAATGGCGGGAATACTGTTCTGCCATGTTATGCGCGTAGCAATGACATCTATTATGCTGCCAAACGGACTGTCATAATGTACTGCTCTGCCTTCGTTCTTTTCGCCCATATATATAAGCGGACAATTACCGCATGCGCCCGAAAACACCTCGTTGCAAATCAGACCTTCCCGTGCGGCAGGAACAATCTCTTTTACATATCTGTTCAAGTATAAAATTTCATGACTGTCTTCACGTATTACATACACACCTGTTGTGTGCATCGAATCCAAAAGCAGCCTGTAATCCTCAATTTCCATGCCGTTCACCTCTGGCTCTGTAAGCCTAAATACCCATTTTTTTTATTTTATCACACTTATAGGACAAAAGCTAATTAATTTTATAACTTATGTATAAAAAATAAGGACACAGCCAAAAAAGCCATGTCCTTAATAATTTTTATTGTATTCCGATTAATTTACTCCCAAAGATGCCCAGCTCGCCGCTCCCAGATATGGAAGCATTGCGTCTGAATATGAAGTGTTTGCCGTATCCATATATTTGAATACATTGTAGGCAACTTTTGGAGCACCTGTATCAGTCATAATTCCTACAGCCATGCCATCGCTCACTACCTCTGATGCATTGTCAACCTGCCTGTGTATAATAACACCTTCTATAAACGGATTGGACGCCGTGAGCTTGTATGCATATACCATAGCGGCCGCCTGCATATTTTGGTCAGTAGGTATTTGCGGATTATATGACGTAAAGCCCATCTCAGAAATCAATATGTGCCTTACAGTACCGCTGGGCGAAAGCAGGAAATCCTGAGCCATGTGGTTTGTGACTACATCTACGTTTGTAGGATTTATCATGCGTGAATTATCCGCATGAGTCACAAGATTCATGCCCGCATAAGGAGCAGGGATATTCCAAAACATGCAGTTGTACAGTGGCACAGGATGAGGATGAATCGAAAGTCCCCAGTCGATATTTCCACTTGCGCTTATATTCCTGGCAAAACTGTCAACTATTTGTCTGCCTTGATATGCAAGCTTATTTGAATCAGTATGCGTCCATCTCTGGTCAACATTTATAAATACTCGTGCACCCGCATTTTGACTCTTTATGGCGTTATAGCAGAGGCGCACTTCTTTTGCGTACTGCGCGGCAAATTCCTCCGCGCCTATATTTCCCATATAATGCCACGGTGAATTGTTATTTACCTCATTGCCTATAATCCAACTGTGAATCGTACCTTTTGAACCTGAGTAACGGTTCGCAAGGAATGACATAAGCGCCTCGATTTTTTCCACGGATGCCTGCTCGTTTACATTCAACGCATAACAGTTTTTGCCTGCCTCACGCGCAGCAGGGAGAAGCAAATCCAAAGTTGCAGGATTGTATGTGTTCTTTATAATCATGATGACATTAGCGCCCGCATTTGAGAACATCCCGCATACAGCATCATACTCAGCGACAACGGTCGCGTTAAAGCTGTAATTTTTTCCGTTATATGTGTAATTTACACCGCCTGCCGTAAAAAATCTACTTACGTCAAGCTCATATGACGCATACCCTGCTCCCAAATCCTTTAACTGCGCCGCATATCTGCTGTCCGCTGTAAGACCTTTCTTTGATTTGACAGGATAACCGGTCGCTTTTGTCGCAACAGCCTCCGGATTTGTTATATACATCTCCTGGCTTACGGGCACAAAAACACCGCCTCGCAGCGCTGTGACAACAAACCTTGAATAAAGCTTCGAATCCGCCTTGTTAAAATTCAATGGAGTAGTAAACTGCGTAAGCTCCGCCGCCGGCGCTGACGCACAATAATCAACTCTCGAACCTATACCCACTTCATAAGGCTTAAGTTCAAACAAATAATACTCGCCCGTATCGCTCTGTGCCACAGGGCCTAATGAAACTACAGTAACCTCCTGTCCTGTAATAACGCAGTTGTAAATCGTGACAGGCTGCTCAGCCGCAAGTGCCGTCGCAGACATCAGAAAAACAAACAGCATAGACAGGACAAGCCACAAACTCCAATTTTTTCTCATATCCATTCCTCCATTTTTTACAAAATGTTCACTGTTACCTTGCCATACGTTTAAACACAACGAGATGTTTTGAGTATATCATCTATCTTAATTTCAGTCAATACACGCAAGAAACTATTTCTAACGTCAGCACTTCACTGCTGCCGACTTAGCATCAATATACCGTACTCACATTGGTAATCGCATCATTCACAATGTTAAAACGCCATACACTTTTTTTATCACTGGGGCAAGTAATGTAATACATATTATTCATGTACTCAATATAATAGGGAATCCCTTTTGATTGAAATTTAGGATATATATTTTCATATATGCCATCTGCGAGGCTTGCCAAATCATTTGTCCTGATTATCGTAGCCTTGCTTTGATTATAATTTGCGTCAGTGGAAACCGTAATATAAAAGTAGCTGCCGATAGGCATAACCTGCACCATCCCCGATATCTGTGGCGTTACCGGAAAACGCTTGAGTACTTCCAGCGTATTTTTGTCTGCTATGATGATACTTGAGCTGCCTACCGCGGGGAACAAAATCTGATTGCCTGAAATAGTAAACGAGCGCACATACAGCCCCATCAATTCCTTGATGAATCTCACTTCGTCAAGAAATACAGTGTTGGCACCCTCATCGCGCCTCATAATATACATTTCCCCCGTCATCGAACTCCAAACATAAAATGAATTTGTCTCCGCGTCATACTTTATGTAATGCGGGCGTACGCCTATATTTTCAAACTTCTGCGTATTTTGAAATCTGCCGTTTTTTCTTTCAAACACAAGTATTCGATTATTTTCTGTGTCTGTCACCAAATATACGCTGCCGTCACTTGCTATAGCATGCGGAAGCTCGACATCATTCGTCATAACCTGCCAGTCTTTTATATTAGTCTTAAGATTTGCCGAATATAAAACCTGGTCATGGTAGCAGTCCACAATAAAATAGTATCCTCCCTCGTATACAATCTGCGTCGGCGCCTTTAATGAGCTATATGGATTATTTCTATTATTGTAGCGCTGATTTTTTTCCGAAATCTGGTCCGCCATCAGATGGCCCATATCATATATGACACTCGTGTCAGTTGCCTCAACTATTTTTCTTCCGCTCGCATCTGTCAGGATATCAGATTCCGTGCTCTCGTCCGCATAAGCATTAATGCCCAATAAACATGCACATATCATTGCGCTCATAAACGCTCCCGCCAATTTCCTAAATGACATATTTTCCTCCATTTCCATGCCGTCTTCCATATATTATGAAACTGACGGCACTACATGAATCACACCGATAAATCCCATAAACGCAGGCGCAAAAATATGCTGTGTCACCTGCTCTGAAATATTTCCATCCCAAGATGCGTGCAGATGTCCTGCCAGCACATTGCATACCTGTGTATCTTCAGAATAAATCTCGCTAAAATACTGTCTTGTCAAATCATTAGGTATATTATCACCTTCATTTGAAAAGTATGTCCAATAATAAACCTTATTCCTCACCTGCATAGAGTATTCCCTAAGCCCGTCATCCTGCGCCTCATATGGCACATGCGTGACAATTATAACAGGTTTGTCTTTCTGCTTTGCCGCATCATACTGTTGCTTTATTATCTCATATTGCTGCTGCGTTATATCCTTGTTTGAACGATTCACACCTATTACAACAAAATCCTCAAAATCAAGATATTTATCGTTTAAATCATCTCCGTCTATTTCCTTGTGCATCTCCCAAGCTTTTTCTTCCGTCAGAGCCTCCCCTCCATACCAAAAACCGTAGTCATGGTCTGCCCTGATATAGAGCTTTGGAATATCGGGATTAAGCTTTTCATACTCCTCCTTAAATGTGTCAAGGTTTGACCTGCTGCAATAGTCAAGCATATCCCCGCCAAAAATTATTCCATCAAACGGCTTGCCGTCTATTTGTGTATAGTTTAGGTATTTTATTATCTCCGGAAGAAGCTCATCACTATGCTTCACTTCATCCTCAGATTGAGCAGGATTTACAAATAATGTTTCGTACCGTTGTTCTATCGCCTCCGAAAATTCCTCCATGACATCGTCCGCCGGCTCTTTGTCGGTAATCATATGCAGGTCGCTCACCCACGCGAGTGAATACTCACGACTTATGCCGGGCAGCTCTATAGTTATCTCCTCTATCTGAAAATCATATTCTGGAGCGGGATAGTCCACAGCCTCTTGAGCTTCCGTGCTTTCCTCCTGTGTCTGAATTTCCGTGCTTTCCTGCGTTTCTTCCTGCGTCTGCGTTTCCCATTCAATTACGGCGGGAGGCGACTTTTTTTTCACTAATATAACTATAGCTGCTGCCAGCAATATGATTGCCGCCAGCAGCATAGCCATACGCCATATACGTTTCTTATCCATAACTTATATCAATATCCCTCTATTCCGTCTGCACCAAATTGTTCTTCATGTATGTCCGCAGCTCATCCCGAACCGAGGCATAGCTGTCATCAGTGTAATAATAATATACAAAGTTACGCTTTTCATTTGTCGTCATATTGTAAAAGTCATAGCCGTTGTCCGCCAAAACGTTTTCCGCGTAAAGCCAGTAATCCCTCGCGGTACTGTCAATATCGCCGAGATAATACAGCAAAAGAGGGTTATAATCAGTGCTCTCCAAAACCTCATACAGCCTTTCCACAGCGCTCTCTCTACCCAAGCTTTCAAGCTCGCTGTCTACATTATAAGCCAACGCCAAAACATACCTCAGCCTCAACGGGTCGTTATAGTCCTCCTCGCTGTACAGCCCCGTCTGGTCTGCTCCTTCCATGGCTTTCCAAAGCACACTTCTTGAAATAACCCCATTTGAGCTTATCGCCTCCTGGGCTTTGCTGTCAAAATTGTCAATCAGGCGCTGCTTATAATCTGCCTTTATAGAATCTGCTTTATCCTGCAGGCTGTCACTGTCAACCTCTATATTCTGCTCACCTATCCTTGAGGCCATGTCAAGCGCTTCCGTCAGCTCTATGTTCATTTGAGTATACACTGCGGGAGATACATCCTGTCCATTGAGAACTTCTACATGCTCCAATACACCCGATTTATAATCATCAAATATCTCAGCCATATCCTTTGCAGCATACTCTGATGCATTATTTTCCGACACAAAGGTAATAAGCTGCTCCAGTGCATTCTTTTTATTTTCAACACTGTCATCTGCGTCCGCCTGCTCAAGCACGGCTTTGTACGCCTCTATATCGTCCTCGTTCAGCTCCTCCTCTGACGCCTCCTCAATTGTTTCACTGCTCTCAACCATTTCATCACTCTCATCGCTTTCATTGTTTTCATCTTCCGTATTATCCGCCGAAGATGACGATTCTCTCGAAAGCAAATCCGGCAGTATCATAACCCCAGCCGCTCCTATGCCTGCCAATAAAACAATCACTACCAATATTATAATTGCCGTTTTAGCCCCTGATTTCTTTTTAAGCGCCTGGTCGGGAAATACATTCTGATTATACCCACTTGGCTGAACGGCCTGGCTTACCTGATTAATTTGGCTGCTTTGCACAGTCTGCGGTCTGTACAATGCTTTTCGCAAAATAACCACATTCGGAAACCGCCTCGCTAAATCGCTGGAAAGTCCCATCATAATAGCGGCTTCGTCATATTTGTCAATATCAATCCCAAGCTCACTGGGGCTTTTTAAATTACCTCCATTTGCGGGGAATACGCCCGTTATACATTTATACATGGCTGCGCAAATAGCGTACACATCTGCCTGCGCCTTTTCCTTTGCACTGCCCTTATCTTTTATATCCCATACAAAGCCCGACAGTTTCAACATTCCATTATTTCCAAACCTCATATCCTCAAGCGATATGTTTCCATACGCTATCCCTAAATCATGAAGTTTAGAAAGTGAGGCGATTATCGGCTCAAAAATCTGTTTCACAGCATTTGCGTAAATTCTTTTTTTCAGGCCATACTGCGAATCATTCGGCTTGGCATATCCTTGTCTGTCCAAAAAAGTCTGCAAATCATCGCCGCTTAACCACTCCGTGACTACATATGCCGTGCCGTTCATTTCAAAACAATCCTTTATATCCGAAATGCCCGTAAGATTTCCTGCCCCGGTTTTGTTTCTCACACTATCCAAAAATGCATTATGCCATTGATTTACCAAACTTTTGTCGGTCTCGTTAAGCACATTCACCTGATTTGATTCGCGCTCTCTCTTGACATAATTTTTAGGGTAAAATTCCGTCACAATCACATAAAACTGCAGCGTAAGGTCCTGTGCCAGATATTTGATACAGCTTTCATTTTCCTCCAATACCCGTTCAATTCTGTATTTATCCTTTAGCATGGTGTTTGTTTGAAGTGTATCTGACAAGACCTTAGTAATATTAATTTTGCTTCCACAATACGGGCAGAACTTATCATCAGCACCTACCTCTTTATTGCACTTTGGACAATTCATTTCGTTTTCACCTCTTAGTTATTTTTTACCCATACGGCTACTGCCGTATTGTTGTCATGGTTTTTTGGCGCTCTGTCTCTGATAATAGCCGACATCTTATCAAGCCATTTTATGGGATTGTCGCTTTCATTCAAAGTCTTTTCCATCTCAGCTTCAAGCACATACTCCCAAAAACCGTCCGTGCACAGTAAAAACGCGTGCTCCCCCACACGCAAATCAAAATAATCAGACACATCCACTTTCACAGTATCAGCATTACCTATGGAACGTATCAGCTTATTCCTGTCAGCATGATGACGCACCTGTTCTAGCGTAATCTCTCCCGAAAAAACCGCCATCTGCGACACGCTGTGGTCCACTGTCATTCCCGCCAGCTTCTTGTTCGCAAAATGATAAATCCTGCTGTCGCCCACATATGCCCAAAAACATTTCTGATTATCCGCAAAAAGCACGCTAAGTGTCGTGCGCATTTTACATTCCTTTGTCTGATGACTGCATACATCATCATTAATCTGCTGAAACCAGCTCTGTATCTGCTGCCTTGGAAAAGGCGTATCAGAATTTTTATAAAGGCTGTTTATCATAGCGGCGGCATAGCGCGAAGCCTTATCACCTCCGCCATGTCCGCCCACTCCATCGGCTACTACAGCGCAAATACACCCATCTTTCACATATATGCCGGCACTGTCCTCATTTATCTCGCGTCCGCCTACGTCTGTGTATTTTGCTGTTAAAATCATAACCGACCTGCTCCTTTAATAATATATAAGTCCTATTCCCGTGACATCTGTATCAATCGCAATACTCTTTTTGCCATTAAAGACATACAGATCACCTTCATCTCTATTATCACTCCAGTCTTTAATGTAAGCGATATTTCCGCCATTCAAAATACAAATATTGCTCAAATATACATCCTCGGATATCTCTATGGATTTACCGTTCTTATAGCGGCACAGCGTACATTCGCCATCATCATAATCAGTACAGTACAGTATGCTGTCATCATCTATATATCTGATATAGCCCTCTCTCACATCCTGTGCTACTTCGATTATCTTTTTTCCGTTATAAAACAACATGCTGGCTTCCATATCATCACTGTCATAATCTTTATAGTAGAAACAGCCTTTTGGAGGCTTTTTGCTTTCTGTCTCGAGTGTATATACCTTTCTATCTATTTCAACGCCGTTTAAATACAGTTCGCCATCATCATCTCCAGCTTCCCTGCATACATAATAAATTCCGTCGTTGCTCGCTTTCCATTCACAGAAATCATCAACAATCCAATTGCATGTCTTATCGCTTGATTTATACTTTGAAACGTATAATTTATTGTAAGAGCTGCTGATATAGTAATCTTCATAATCTCTGGCTATTATATAAAGCTCATCTGTGACATTATTTATTATTACGTTGGTAAAGAGACCTTCAATGTCACCTTCCTCAGCGATAACACTTGTCTTTCCCTTATAATATGCGTTCCATGCCGTCACGGATTCTAACTGATTTCTCACATAACACTCTATGTCGCTGTCATAATAGTGCTTTTCCGCATCGGACATCTTAAATACATTTTTTGTGTCATACGCAGGATAAATAATTATCGGCTCTCCAGCATCATCTATTTTAAGGAAAGCATTCAATATTATATCTCCCTCGTAGCTTAGCGTTTCCGTCTCCACAAGGTCTTTCGACTTTTTGTTAGACAAATCATACTCACATACTGTATATTTTGTATTCTCAAAGTCCATATAGTTTAACGTGTTTCTTACATCATAGTTGTCTGAATCATCCTTGGCTAAGTCATATCCACTCAGTTCTTTTGTTTTTTCTTCCCTGTAATAATAAATTTTTCCGTCATTTTCTGTTATACTTGTTACATCGGAATCAACTTTCTCGCCATCTTTTAAGCCTTTACTATGATACAAGTTGCCGTCCTCATCCGTATACAAAATATCCGACATGTCATCACTGACATATTCAATAGAATACACATCCTTAATTTCTATTTTGTCCTTTTTTAGCGTAACATCCTGTATTACGATAGTGTCATCATCATCCCACCACCATACATATTCGTCATCGCGTGATATATTGAATCCCGACACTCCCGAAGCAACCTTTTTTGCCTCTTTAAGATTATGTAGATACAACTTATCATTTTTTATATATAGCACACTACCGTTTGGCAGGACATACGTCGAACCATAATAATCTATGTCATCATCAAGCTCCTTAGCATCATCCTTGTCTCCGAGCTTTTTGTACATTAATGTTCCCGTTTCGCCATTTCTGTCCTGCTCTAAGTAATATACATATTTCCCATCGCCGGAAAGCATTACTTCATATATGTCATCATCTGTTACAAACTCACCCGGCTTAGAGCCGCCTTTATAGATATACAGTTCATCATCCTTTGCATATGTCAATACCGATGAGGGCTCATCACTGCCGCTTTTGCCCCCAAATATCGACAGACCAGGTTTGAAAACAATCAGTAACACCACAACCGCTACTACGACTACCGCTGCTGCCAGACCGATAAAAAGCTTTTTGCCACCTTTTTTCAAACCAGGTGTTTTTACAGAAGGGTGCGAAGGCTTGCCACCTACCGTGCCTGAATTCTGAGATGATTGTGACAGCATGGCACCGCAGCTTACGCAGAATGTCGTACCTGCGCTGTTCGTCGCGCCGCAGTTAATACATATAATGTCACTGCTTGACGGTGACGACTGACCTATGCCTGCACTATCTGAACTCTCCGGTTCGTCGTCCCACATTACCATCGTGCGGTTTTCATCCTGTGACACTGGCGAAGGCTGAGCTGTCTGTGACGGTTCCGGCTCATCATCCCACATTACCATCGTGCGGTTTTCGTCCTGTGCTACCTGCGGAGGCTGATTGTCATGCTCCTCTGTCTTGACAGACTCCGCATTTTGCTTCGGAGCTGTCTCCTCATCAAGCATCAGCAGGGTATGTTCATCATCAGTCACACTGTCTTGCTCTGTCAAGTCAACTTTTGCGCCGCAATTGGTACAAAAATTGACATTATCGGGAAGTTCTTTTCCACAATTTTTGCATATCATATATACTAATCCCCCATACAATTATCTAAACAATCCCTTTTTGGTATGTTCCGTAAAAATCATTCCAACTGATATATTGTCCTGCTCCTGCCGCGCTTTCATCAAATTAATCGCCTCGACACAAATTTGATGGACAGACATACCCGACTGATACTTGGCTATACATGGTCCCAAATCCTGCGGCATAAAATTTCTGTAAAATCCGTCCGAGCAGAAAATAAAAATATCCCCCGGCTTAATCTCGCCTGTATAAATTTTGTACTTTAGCTCATCTGATTTGCCCAAAAAGTTGTTTAGTAACTCCTTCTCCACGCCATTGACATTTTTCCTGGTAGTATCGTTGACCGTAAGAGACGTTAAAAGCTGATTATAGCAGTAAACCCTGCTGTCACCCACATGCACTATAAAATAGCTGCCGCGCACCAACATAATCATAGACAATGTAGTCCCGCTCTTGATGTTTTCCCTGTCACAATAACTGCGTATGTCCCTGTTCCACTGCTTTACCGCCTCTGTAGCATGTTGAGTCAAGGCGTTCAAATCTATTGTGGCAACTTTTACCCACTGGCATATACCCTGAAACCATTTGTCAAATGCACTGATTACAAGCTTGGATGCCTCCTCACCTCTCTCAAGTCCGCCTATGCCATCGCATACCACGCCGGCGGCAAGCCATTCGCCATTCTGCTCCATTGCACGCAGCAAAATGGCATCCTGATTTATGCTGTCACGTATTCCGGCGTCCGTGGCAAATCCGCCTTTAATATTTACTCCCATTTTCTTCCTCTATTCCGCTTATGACAGCCGCATTACCAGTACAGGCCATAAAGCAAATCCGAATATTCATCGTAAAGGTCTTCCACAAAATCATAAATCTCATCCTCATCAACCTCGCCAAGGTCAATCTCATCGCCCTTCAGCGGCTTAATGGTACCATCGTCCGTGATTGTGAGTGCAAGTGAAATATCTTCTATATCATCTATCTCCACAGTCAAGCCTGACTTGGTTCGTTTTACAACCGCCTCAAACTCCAAATCCTCCGATTCACTTTCTACTGATAAGTCGCCGCTTTTTGTATCATACTCCAACGCAAAAAGCGATTCGCCTTCTATCACAAGCTCCATTTCTTCAACCTTATCTTTTGTTTCTCCGGTCAGTTCAAACACAGTCTCATCATCATATCCGCTGCCATCCAACACCATTTCTATATTTTGTGTAGGATAATCGCCTCCATGGAAAATAATATCCAACCTATCACGCGATTCTTCTATGCGTATGCACGCAATCTGCTTATCGTATATGTAGAATGACAAATCAATGTCTTTCATGTCCGAAATCTCGTCTTCCAGCTCATCAAACAAGTCATCATACATATCCTCAATGGCATCTCGCATATCGCCCTCAGCGCTTATATCTTCCAGTTCCTTTTTTACGGCATCTCTCGCAGCATCAATCATTACTTCCATGTCGCCCTCGGTAATCTCCATCTGATAGCCGCCGCAGTTTCTCTTTTTATCGTTGACCTCAAATTCCTCTTTTTTGTCAATCTTCTCTATCTTAATATTTTTTGCTTCCTTTAAGACTGCCTCCGCGATAGTGCTCCACATATCCTTATATGTAGCGGCAGACCCCAAGTCAAGCTCATAAAACTTCTTGAGTGAGGCATTCATCTCGTCTATATCTATATTCTCGTCTTCAATGATATCTATAAGGTCGCCTTTGTTGTCTTTTGTGTAATAATATGTAAGTATTTCGTCCACAGCAGGCTGTAAACTGATTGCAAGTTTATTCTTGTCAAGCTCAACAGCCAAATCCGCACTAAAATCGCCGATACCGTCTAAATCGCCATTGACATTCATGCTTACTGCCTTATGCTTATCGGAGAAATCATATGTACCACTCATACCTATAGTCTGGCGCGCGTACTCCATATCCAACTGCACGCTTGCGTTTCCGTCAATAAGCATATCGATGATATTCAAGTCCTTTTGTATCTGGCTTGTCTCCTTAAATGTGTTTGCCATAGCAGTACCGATTTTTGCAGCAGAACCTGAAAGCAGCTTCACGACTAAAACTACTGCTATTGCGATAACCGCAACTATTCCGCAGCCTATGCCTATCCAAAGTCCTATGCCTTTCTTTTTGGGCGGCTGCATCGCCATATTCATATTTGGCATTGGAGATGACATATATACCGCGTTGTTCGGATTATCTGTATTGACTGCACTGGTTGTATTGGTTGTATTGGCTGCATTAGCCGAATTATTTACGCTGCCCATGCCACCTGCATCGCCGCCTACGTCTCCTCCTATAATTTCTCCTGTCTGTGGGTCAAAATAATCTTGCATCTTTTTTCCTCCTCTAAATATTATCCTCTCCAATTCCACTTCGCGGAATCTGAAATCATTATGAAAAATACTAGCTTTCTATATTTGGATAGTTCATCTCAATCAATGTATTGCCGTAACTTTCAGGCGTCAGAAATATATCATTCAAACCACACCAGCCATTGCCTGTCACCTGATTTTTGTTAAAAATATCAATCTCACATCTTTTCCGCTGCTTTACATCCTGGCGGCTCTCCTGAGCCAAATAATATGCGTCCATGTCTACAGCCGTTATATATGTAATACCCTCCCCAAGCTGCGGCGCCTCCACGGTTTCAGATACATTGTCCACAAGCGCCTTCATATATTCATGGCTCTTAATTGCGTCATAATGTGTTATAAGCTTAGCATGCGCGCTCGTGCTGTAACCACTGGTATAAAGCGCATCAGCGTTTTCGAGTGCCTCCATCGTGTCTATGTCAAACATAATATTCATATTAGTCGAATTATATACATGCCTTGCCTCATAGGCCACAGTCCTTACCTGCGTGTTTTGGAAAGTCAGATACACAGGGTTACATTCGCTCATTGAATGTATTGAAATCACATACGGGCACTTGTAATTTTTAAGCATACATCCCCTTACCGTAAAACGCGCCTCACCACCTACTGTCTCCTCGTCGGTATTATGATAGTAAATACATCCTCCCGTGCCGTTCGACACAAGTTCGCACTGCTCAAGAACGACTTCGCTCTCTCCTCTGCCGCCAATGCCTACGCAGTAATTATTGTTGGTAATAATCTTGCAGTTCTTCATGCGCGCATGCTTACCATAGAGATAATTGCTGTCAATATGAACCGCATATCCAGAAAACTTACTCTGCCACTGAGTAATTTCATCAACTGTACTGTCACCGTCATCATACATCGCGGCAAGCGCAAGACCATACGCTTCCCTCTGTATATCACCACCATAGCCGTATATTGTGAGATTTTCCACATCGCCTGCCGAAAAGGTAAGTGGAGCTTTTGCATATCTCGATGCATTATACTTTATAATGCAGGTATCCCTGTCCCACCCTATGAGACTGATTGTCTTATTGAAAATCTCTACACTCTCCTCATATATGCCCGGCAAGACATATATCATATCACCCGATGAGGCCGCATCCACACATGCCTGAATAGTCGTAAAATCACCCGTACCATCCTGCGACACAACGTATGTCCTGGGCTCAGCCGCAGCTTCCTCAGCCGATTTCGCACTATTGCCTACATCAGTCTCGGCGCAGACTTGTCCTACAGGCAAAGCCAAAAGCAATCCAAACAGCAGCATCGCAATACAAATTTTAAGCTGTTTCCTGTATTTGTGTATTAAAAATCTCATCGTCATATCCTCTTTCATAATGTTACTTCAACCGCTCAATGTACCTCTCCGCACACTCCCACACCACCAGCTTTGAGCCTGTCTGCGAAAGCGCCGCCTTTGTAGCCGCATAATAATCATAACCATAATCCATAATCATAATATGCTCCACGCCGCCATCAAAAAAATAAGAAAACTCCGTGTTCATAAACTCACTGAATGAATCACCTATCAAAAGCAGAGAGCCGTCTGTCATATCCTCCTCATGCGCAGCAGACGCCGGCAGAAAATACACTCTGTCTGTCGAATACCTGTCCTGCCTGCCCAGCATAACACCCAAATCACCGCAATAGTCATTCATATGTATGTCAAACCGCACGTTGTCTAAGGAAAGTCCCTTTTGATACTTCTGGTTCATAAGCTCCGCAACCGCTAAAAAGCAGCCCTGCATATTGTAATGTGTGTCTGTCTGGTAATATAATTGATAATCGTCCTTGTACTGATTGTAAATATCTTTTAAGTATATAATATCGAGCTTTGTATTATTCTTTAAATATTCAACCAGCTTATCCGTGCGCGTAATCTCGCTCTCGCGCTCTATATATGACGGCATGTTCTCTGCGTAAATAATTTCCTTGTTCGGTATAATCAGCAGCACAAACTCTAAACCTGCCGCCTCTACTTCCTCTTTTTGCTTTGTGAGGTGTTTCGCAATGGCTGCCATTTCATCCTCTGAAAACGCGTTATCACCGATATAGTCATGATAAGAACTGCCATCATTCGGATTTTGCATAAACAGCCAGTTATTTTTTCCAAACAAAGTAATGTTTGCCGCCACAGAGATATCCATTTTCTCAATTGCAGCCTTCTCATCTGTAAACGCCGCATACTCCTCTGACTGCGCGAGCGTTTTGGCATACTCATCTACCTTTTCCGCCAAATCATCACTATATTCTATTTCCGATATAACCGTATCCGGTTGTTGGTATTCTATATCATCGCTTTTAGAACCCGAAACCCATGGCGCCATGGTCTGACGAAATACCTCTGCACCATCATATCCTTGCTCCGCAGCTTTTGTCAAATAGTTCTCAGCCACATCATACGCAATCGGCACTCCCATTCCGAATGTGTGCATAAGCCCCAGCATATAAGAAGCCTCCGCGTCCTCATCGCTCAGAGCATAAAAAATGGCTGCCGCTTTCTCATAATCCTGGCTGATGCTCCCGCACCCCATAAAGCACATCTTGGCATAAATACTAAATGCCCTTTTATTCCCCTGCTCATATGACTGCCGTATATAATCCGACGCCTTCGCCAAATCCGTTTCTGTACCCTTTCCCTGCAAATACATTTCGCCTGCCAAAAACTGAGCATCGGAATTGCCCTGTTCTGCCGCAGCCTCAAAATATTCCAATGCTTTATCTGCTGTATCACTGGCTACCGCACAAGCTAACAGTTCATCTACCGCTTTATCATCTGATGGCTTTTCTTGAGTTTTGTCATGTTCGTCTTCATTTATATCTTTATCTACGTCCTCTTGCTCATCGTCATCATCGCTGTCCTGCGCAATCTCGTCTTCTTCTCTGAGCTTTCCGGATATCATATTATATCCTATAATCAGCACACATACCCAAATGACGCATATGCTTATTATAAGCACAATTATAGGAATATTCTTTTTCATATCGGTCCCTCTCCGGCTGTTTTACCTATAACCCATACTCTTTTCAAACTCTAAAATAGTTTCAACATTTTTCTTTTCTATATCTGACAAAACAGTTTCGTCAAAGTTAGCCGCGTTAAGCTGAGGGACATACCACCTATACTGATTGAAATAACCGTTTACTCCCTGATCCTCAAAAATACGCCCATGCCTTGCATATATCTCATAAAGCGCCATGCGCAGCTCGTATGACGTCAGACCCTGCAAATCATACGCGGACAGCTCCCTTGAATCACTATAATCCAAGATATATCCACTGTTGGAAACGTCATCGACTATTCCCGACCAATTAGATGAAAGGTTGTTTTCGGCACAATACTGAGTATAAAAATAATCCCACATTTCAAGCACCCAGCAGTTATTCTCTGTCTTGTCCCTGTTTTCTTCAATGTAATCCATAATCTCCCATGAACTGCGCCCCTGCGCATTCATCTGATTTATATGGCTCAAAACAAGTGTACTGTACGCCTTAACTTTAGTATTTTCATATTCCTCCTGACCCGCAAAGTATGCATCCGCGTTTATAAAGAGTGTCTCAATTCCCGCTTCATCCGCCGCATCAGCATATGCTCCCGCCCGTGAAATAACATAACTTAAATAATTCTGTATCAGCTCATCACGTTTACTTTCAATTACTTGGTTATCAACATAATCTTTCGCCTTTTTGTCATCCGCCAGCTCATCTCGGTAAGCCGCTTCCTCATCCAATATCTCAAAAGCGCCGTCATAATCCCCCGCCTGCGCCGATGTATCAGCCTCTCCAAAGCTTTGATTTATGTGTGCCTCAATTGCCTGCTCAAGCAAACCATTCGCTGCGTCTATCTGCTCATCCGTGAGATCGTCCTCGTCAAGATTCAATATTTCCTCTATTAAATCCTCATACTCTTGATTGTCAAGCATCTCTTGAAGATCTGCTATGAGCTTATCCTCCTCTATGTCACTGCTTGGTTCCTCATTATCGCCTCTCGACTCATCATCATTTTCTTCATTTGTACGCGATGCCACATCCATATCGGAGTCAGCCAACAATATATATGATACCGCCCCCACAGAGGCAAGCACAATCACCGCTACTATTACTGCTACCACAGCTTTCAGGCTTCCTTTTTTCTTTGGTACTGTTTGTTGCTGTACAGGCACATATGCCTGCGTCTGCCTGTACACAGGTGTTGCAGCGCTATACAGAGCTTTATGAAGCTCATTCATATCCTTGATACGCTTGTCCGCATACACGGCAAGTCCCTTCATCAGCGCATTCTCATCGTTCTTACTGATTTCTATACCCAGTTCACTTGGTCTTTTCAATGTGTCCTGGTATGCTCTTTCAGAAGACTCTACAGGTATGATACCTGTTATACATTTATAGATAGTCGCACATAATGCATATACATCCGTCCACGGACCTTGATTTCCCCGTTTTCTGTACTGTTCCTCCGGTGCGTATCCAAGTTTTAGCATTACTGTCTTTTCATTTGTGCCTGCCAAATCAGCCTCACGTGCCGCACCAAAATCAAATAACTTCAAGTCGCCGTTTATATTGAACTTAATATTGTCAGGGCTTATATCTCTATGCACCATGCCCGCCTCATGGACCTTTTCAAGCGCAAGAATCACAGGTTCCATAATCTGCTTTACCTGCTCCATGGTAATTCGCTTATCTAATCCATACTTAGCGTCGTTTGCCTTTGTATAGCCATGTTTCTCAATGTATTCGCCCAGGTCGTCTCCTTCAAGATTTTCCATTACTATATATGCCGTGTCGTTTTGCTCAAAGTAATCCCTTACCTCGACAATACCTGTAAGACCTGAGAGTTTTGCGAGATTCCTCGCTTCATTAATAAAATCACGGCGCCACTTATATATGTACTCGCTTTTATTTCCCTCATATATTGTAATATGCTGCGAATTAGAGCTTTCACGCGTCACATACCCCTTAGGATAGAACTCCTTGACAGCTACACTCATTTGCAAAGTAGTGTCCTCCGCCAAGTAAGTAATTCCAAAATTTCCCTCTCCGATAACGCTCTTGATGCGATACCTGCCATTTAACACCATGTCAGGCTGAAGCTGATGTATGCCTGAGCGCGTACCGTTTATATTGCTCCCGCAAAATGGGCAGAATTTATCCTCTGTTCCTACTTCTTTATGGCAATTAGGGCAAACTCTTATGTCACTCATAAGTCCACTTTCTCCATCATTACAAATCATCAAAAAGCTATAGGATGAAGTTTGCGATTCATCCTATAGCAATCCAACGACACTATTTCAAAAATCCTAAGCTGCTGATAATTGCAGGCTCTTTTGCCTTTCCTGAACAAACCTGGAAAAATGCTATTATTTTGAGCACAAAAATAATAACAGCACAGATTACAACAGCAATCGGCACGATTAATGTCCAGCCCAGAACCAGAGAACAAATCATTAAAAGCGTATTCACTACAGTAAGTTTAAGCGCCTGACGCACATGAAAATATGTATAGGCTGATTCTCTTGACGCCAGCAAAGCTATGATGATGCCGAACACTCCCAATAAATAAGGAATCATCGCCATAACCTTATTGTCGGAAATATCTTTTGCCGTAAACTCTGCCGTATGGTCTGTCGGGCTTACATAATACATCTGCTGTGCTCCCATATTCATATTATTGGGCATCACATTCTGCTGGTTTGACTGCTGCGCATTATCCGTCAAATAGTTTCCGCAGCTTGTACAAAAATTACTGCCGTCAGGAATCTGCGCTCCACATTTTGGACATATCATTTTCATTACCTCCTAAAAAATTGTTACATTTTTATACTAAAAACATTATTATATTATCATATTAACAGTTGAATTTTCAACTGCCTTATTTATACAAATTAAAGCTATAAATCAGCTTATTTTGCACAATATTGTATAAATCGACAAAAATAACTGTCTATATGCCACATTTTACGATAACAATCGTCACGTTATCAGCTGCACCATTTTTATACACCCTGCCAATCAGATTATTAACCTGAGGCTCTATCGCACTCTTGTCCCTGCATCGTCGCATACACGATTTGATATAACTGTCGCTGCAATATTTGTACAGACCATCACTGCACAATAAAAACACAGCGCCGTTGGTTACCACTCCCGTCAAAACCCTGCACTGCATACTTTCCCGAGTACCTACCGCGTTCACAAGCTTGCCCCTGTTTGGATGATTTTTCATTTTGCGCTCGCTGACACTAAGATGCGCCTGATTTTCCCATACCTCATCTATAGTAAGGCAACTGAATTTCCAGCCCGACGCCATGTAGCACCTGCTGTCACCCGCATACAATATACTGTAGCGTTCGCCAAATATAAACAACACCACGACAGTCGTGCCGCACACTTCATCTTTATTGTACTGTTCAAATATAATCCTGTTTGCACAGGATATAACCTGCTCTATGGCGGACAACATCTTTTCAAATTCGCAGTCATACATATCAGGAGAAAACGAACCCCACCACTTTGACATCTCCGACACCACTGTCTGGCTTGCTTTCTCACCGTTTGTATAACCTCCCATTCCGTCCGCCAGCACAAAGAGCTGCGCATTGTCTTTTTTGAAAATGCCAAATGAATCCTGATTTATTTCCCTAGCCTTTCCTATATCTGTTTTTCCGAAACTTGCTAAATTCATCTCTGCCTCTTTTTATCTTACCTCAAAGCGCAGCTCCAGCCTGCCAAGCTTAAGCGTGTTGCCAGAGAAAATTTCTGTTTTTGCCAATACCCTGCTGCCATTCAAATAAGTACCGTTAGATGATTGTAAATCAGTCACGTAAAACTTGCCACCGCTTACGCTTATCTCACAATGCTTTGACGAAATTGATTTTTCATAAGTTATTGCTATATCGCACATATCCGCTTTTCGTCCTATGATAATCACATTGTTCAATGGCACTCTAAAAGATTTTGCCGGCGAATTTATATCTGTCAATACTACCTGATAAGTCGTACTCTGATTCCAAAGCATGACCGTTCCGTCATGGTTTGCATCATTATTCTGAAACGGATCAAGCATCAGTGTCCTGTCATTTGAAATGTCTGCGCTGTTTTGCATTTCATTCAAGGCACTACTATCAATAGGTTCAAACGATGGTCGATTCCTCTTTTTTACTCTCACAACGATTATGACAATGCATATTATAGCAATAACCGCCATCACGCATATCACAATTATCAAAAAAGTCATCGTATCAATGCCAAAAATAGTATCTTCTTCATCCTCGACTGTCTCTGGTTCCGACTCTGTTTCTGTCTCCTCCTGCGTTTCAGTCTCAGGCTCCTCGATATCTTCAACATATATCTGCTGAGGCATTGCGATATCAGCTTCCAATGACGTGCCTCCGGCGAATGTTATCTTTACCGTTTTTTTGCTGCCGTCAAGCATTGTCTCCGTAGGAGTGATTATAAGCTTCAGTATGTCAGCGTCAGCATCAAGGGCATCTGATATCTCAAACAAGTCCTCTACTTCATCTATGGTAAAATAATCGGCATTAGTCTGCCTGCTTATGGCGAACATGTTTTTAAGCTGCTCGTTATTATTGTTGTTTTTATTTAGACAGCCTATCGTATATATCGGCACGGGATTATCCTTCAAAAGAGAAGAAAGTTCCTCTTTTGTATAACCGATAGATTTATTATCTACGCCATCCGAAATAACAATAATCCTGCGATACACGTCCTCATCATTTTTTATGTACTGCGCAGAAATTAAGTCATATAAGACATCCGTAAGATATGTCTCCTGGTCTTGATACTCGATGCTGTCCACAGCCTGCTTCAATGTCTTATAATCACTGGAATAATCTGCTACTATGCTGGTGCCCTCACTAAAGGTGGCTAAGCATATTTCCTCATTATCCATACTTGAGATTATATTTTGCAAAAGCTCTGCAATCTTTTCGCGGTCCTGTTGCTGTATCGATATGGAGTTGTCAAGCATAATCAACGTCTTCATAGGCTTATCCATTTCGGAAACCAATTGAGCAGTCACCTGCTCAGCCTCCGTAGTCGCTATCTGGACTTGTATGCCATCACCCGTGCTCTCGCCCACTCCCTTTGCATAAACAGATATATACGAATCACCCGTATAAGTCTCCAAAATGGCTGCGCCCTCATCCGCGAGCGCAGCCGCCCCAAAAATCATGCAGCCTGCAAAAATGCTGATTAATCCCTTAATTATTTTTTTCATTGTTTTGTTCCTGCGCGCTTTCTTTTTACTTTAAAATTTATATTTAACAACCTTTATTTTTTTTGCTCTTTCATAATCAAGCAGCGTCCTGCACTTTGAAAGAAGATAATCATTCTTGGTGTAAATAATACTCTTTTGTGTTCCCTGCAAAATCTTCTGTCCTGCCTTATAATACGTAATTACATACGTATAACATGTCAAAAGTATCAAAGGCAATGCATTTGATGTCTCGTCAAGCATAATGCGCATCTCATGGAGATCGTCTTTAACCACACAATCCTTGCGTATTTCCGCAATAAATTCATCACCCATATATACCGGAGCACAAATTCCCTGCTCTCCAAATCCAACAAAGTATAAATAATATACAATATTATCCAACAATAGCAGATGATACCCCGCCGATTTCATAAAGCCTGTCTTAATCTGGTCATGAAACATTATGCCATTGGAATTACCATTTGAAACGGTATAAGGTCTGAACGGCGATTGCTTTATCAGCGGCTTTGCCGCCTTAACTGCCTCTCTATGGCTTATCGGCAACATCCTAATATTGGAACCACGGTACCGTATCTGAAAATGCCCTTCCATTGAACCAAGCCGCCCCTGCATCGCAATATCGCCCGTTTGTATCCCATTTTCCCATATTTCAAAAGATGCATCATACAGTCCCTTTTTAACCTGCCTAACTATAATTTCCATGTATCAGTCATTTCCTTCCGAAACAGACTCATTTTCTACAGGCACGATTTCTCCATCCTTAACAATCAATTCGCCCATGTTGTTGATCGCGTCCTGGTATGATAGTTCTTCCGAATCCTGAAATCCTATAAAAAATATCCTGTCAATCGCATCATGGTTAAAGAAAAACATATGCTTCGGGTCAATAATTCCCTCAGGAAAATAGCATGCAGAATAATCATATATTATAGTTTCTCCTGCCCTAGTCTGTATGCGTCCACATATCATTACCCTTTTTTCTCCGCCCTTTAACAACACTACTGAACCAATCGGTAATAAATTCCTACTCATTTTGATATCCTCCTACTACATTTTTATTTTCAGATAAATAACTTATTTATAATTTACCACAAACAGCCAAAATCTGACAAGCCCAATAAATATAGGCATTTATTTCTATTTTTCCCACGGCCACTTAAAACCGGTCCAATCAACGCTGAACTTTAATCCGACTCCCAGTCCCAAGCCAAGACCTATCTCTCCTTCTACGTTTCCTGTAGTCGCTTCTCCACCGACTTTTACGCCGGCGCCACCAACCTTTCCTTTTGCCGTAAGATCAAACTTTACTCCAAATACTGTAAAGCCACGACTTATGGAACCCTCTGCTACATAAGCCTCTGCTCCGGCTTTTCCTGATACACCCCAGCCAATCGTTCCATCTTCACGCTCTATCTGCCCTAGATGACCCTCTGCCTCGGCTTTTGCTCCCAAAAGTGTTCCCTGTGCCTTTGAATGTACATTAAACTCGTCCGAACCATGCTGGCTTGAGATTTCGCCCTTTGCCACACTTGCTTCTGCTGAGGCTTTTGCGTATAATGACGGTGCCAATTTACCATTTGAAAAAAATGCTGCTCCTACAGCACCTTCTGCTCCTACATTAAAAACGCTTCCTTTCAAAGTTCCCTTTCTGTTACCGAAAGTTAAATCAATCTCCCCGTCAGCCGCAGAAAAACCAACTTTTCCCTTTATCCCTGCGCCAACATTGCCTTTTTCCATATCCCATTCCGCAGACCCTGTTACTTTGGAAGTGAAATGCACCAAATTTCCCTCTGCATCATATCCGACGTCAGTTCCGTTCCAATTAGTATGTTTGCTTATTTTTCCGTGCAAAAGGGCTCCGCCAAAGCTAGCTCCTAAACTCCCGCTGTTATCAAGGCCTCGTCCATCGTTTTCTCCGCCATCGCCTCTATTATTATCAGTTGTGCTGTTATTGCCATCAGTGGGTATATTCTGATTTTGTTCTATCTTATTTTGTTCTATCTGATTTCCCAGTATAGCATTTTCCGTACGTTCATACGCGTTTAATATATCCTGAAGCGCCGATTTCATACTACTCATGCACATTTTATGCGCATCAACTCTATCGGCAGCACCATTAAGACGATTTCGCAAATTGTATTCCGCCGCTATCTTAAACCCTAATGAGCTGCTGATGCTGCGAATGTCACCCTCAAATCCGTTCAAATCACGAGCTACACTATTTTCCGCCTCTATTATAGCGGATGCATTTTTGGGCTTTACTGTAAATTGTGCCATGTTACATACCTTCTCTCTACAGACACGGGAAACGTTCAAACCGTTCCCGTGTCCATAATATTTTATTCAATTACATCTCCTGCCAAGCCGCTGCCCAAATCAATATTTGCATTCTCTGCCGTAATGTACTGCTGCGCCATATCGTTCAAATCTTTTACATGCTCCTGAATCATCCTGAACATTCTATCCATATCGTCCTGCAGCTCACCAAACTTATTGATATATGTAGTGGATGCTTCACCCTCCCATGCGCTGCTCATAGATTTAACTTTGCTCATCATGTTCTCTGTAAGACCTTTTATTTGAGTTCCTGTCGCATTAAATTCATCTGCTGTGCTTATTAATTTTTGAGGGTCAACCTTTAAAATTCCATCCATTGTTTTATTCTCCTTTACCTGTTTTATTAATCACTATTCAATTTTAACATGGATTATTTATAGCTTCTTGTCTGTGCCGTAGAAAGGTTCTGCTGTTCAGCCTGCTCATATTTTGTCGCAATCTCCTCAAGCTTCTGGCAAAACTGCTCAATAAGGTTATAGAAATTATCCATCTGCCCCTTATCACTGTTAAACGCTGCGCGGAAAGCTTTCTGTGCTTCACCTTCCCACATAGAGGCAAGTGAAGCTTCCTGTGTCTCCAAGTTACCTACCTGAGATTTAAACTGACCGTTTAATTCCCTAATTTCATTTGCCGCTGCTCTTAATTGACTTGCTGTTACTGTAAAAGCTGCCATTTTTTTGTTCCTCCTATTTGTTTTAATTTTTTTGTTCTCAGATAAATATTTTAATTTTAAAATATTTTCGTTTAATGATATTACCCGTTGTACTCTCTCTCCTCGGCTATACGAAGCGCTGCCATTTCTGCATCATATATCCTCTGCGCTATCGTCCTTATATCCGATGCTATCGAGTGGAGCTCTCCCACAGTACCGTTTATCTCTCCCTGAAGTCTGCCACCCTTTGTCAAATATGCGGAAGCATTTGCTCCTTTCCAGTTATTTGACAATGTCTGCAGGGTATTCTCCAAATTGTTTTTCGATAAGTTGCCCAGGTTATTGGCTATTTCGTCAATTCTGTCCGCCTGTCTCTTGGCTTGGGCAAAATCAAATTCTATTTCACTACGACTTGCCATGGTTTCCTCCTTAATCTATTATATCGCCCGGCAATTCCGCCGCTATAGACTGTAATTCTGATTCTACATTCTCGTACATCTGCGCTATAGTCACTAAGTCAACCGGATGTTCCTTCAACCTTTTCAGCATTTCTTCAATCTTCGGTTTCTGCTCATTATATGTCTCTCTGTGCATATCGCCTGCCTCACCAATCCAGTAATAGGAAGTCTTGTTTACAATCTGCTCCAGCTGATCATATTGCTCCTGCATCTGCTTAATGCTTTTTGTGACCGCATCCGCCTTATCTCTCAACACAGTAGAATTTACTTTTATCTGTACATCTCCCGCAATCGCCATTTCTTATCACCTCATATCATATAGTAATAGCAGCAACTATATCACTGACTTCCGCATCGCACTTGTCATACTCCGCCTTTGCAAATTCCATGCTTTCTATAAGTTTTTCTACTGTGTTGCACATCTCATTTGCATTTTCATAGTCAATACCAAACTGTTTCTTAAATTCTTCATTTGCAGGTCCGTCCCACATAGCATCAAGTTCTGTAATCTGCGCGAACATATCTTTGAGCTGGTTCCTTGATGCCTCCAGTCGTTCCCTCAATTCTCCTATGTCAGTCGCTAGTATGGACGTATCAATGGTAATCTCCGTGAACTTCATCTTTCCTCCTTATCTGAACTGCCTTACAGCCCATTTAAAATATTTGATATATTAGATAAATCATTGACGCCTATTTCACGCCTCGCATACGCGATTACATTCTGTTCGCCATAATCGCAAATACGATTTTCACAGCTTGTATAATCCAATATCACATTATTTAGCGCCTGCGCCATCTGCCTCAGCACAGTATACTGAAAATCCATCTCTGACCGTTGGGTGTTAAGTCTTGCTATCGGCTCGTCCATACCGGATAGACCTTTCAGCCCCCTAATAGCATCCTCCAATTCATCCACCCTCCAGCGTAATTCAGTTGTCTCTCTTTCAAGTTCACTGCACACCTGTGTTGTTTGGTTGGTTATTGTATTTATCATTTCGTCTCCTTTTTTGTGATTTCATCATAATACAAAAAAACCTATTTGTTTTCAATTTCTGACAAACAACCTATCTATCAGGATAAACGACACATTTTTTCATTTTACACCAAAAACAGGCTGCTTCCGTTCTGTATTCCTTCCTCCGCCAATGTCAAATTTTTCGCCAAAATCCGTTTTGAATCCGCCGAACACAGCATTAGCTCACTGATATCCCCCACAACCTTGCTATGCTCTTTTTGTCCTATCAATTCGCCGATTTCTTCTACAATAGCGCTGATTTTTTCTCCCTCATCAAGCTGGAAATCATATACATTTCCAACTGATGGAGCATAAATATCCACCAGTATCATAACAATCCCTCATTCCTTTATATAGAAAAATCCTCACTTAAAATATCCAACACTTTCTTCCCTGAATACAAAAAAATATTGCTCCCACTATCATCCGTTACTATAAAATAATCCTCCAGCCTGTCCTTCATAAGCAAATACTGTTTTATACACTGCCTTTTACCCACAGAATACATCCGCAAACAATCATTCACTCTCTCATATGCCTTATCCTCAAAGCTGCACGCGCTATTTCTGAAAAGCTCATTCGCCAATGCCTCAAGCTCCGCGTTCACTATTTTTCCTTCGCTCAATGCATTAATATTTTCAAGAAATCCTTCTATATAAAATCCTCTCTCGCAAATCTCTGCCGGCAATGATGCAAGCTCTATACTCTCAACATGGTTTATGTCCCCGCAAATGCCATACGAAGAAACAAATACCGCCCTTTCACCCATATAAACGCACTGTTCGTAATGCTCCTGCCGCATATTGGCATACAACAGCATTCGGCCCGCGTTCTTTATGCTTTCAAGTGTCTTATCCAAGTCAGGGACAATCTTTATATCTCTCTCACCCTCAATAATCACTAAGTTCCTTTTCTCTAATTCAAAAAGAGTATTATATACAAAAGAGGCATCTGCCGAGCTTACTCCATTCATTTTTAAGCCGTATAATTCATTTACCCCCTTTAAGGAAAGCAGCACAGCAAGCTCCAAATCCTTTAAATAATACGCCTTTTCCACTCCTATTAATCCCCTCTGAATTCCTTAATGTTTTATTCCCTTTAGTGCGGCCTTATAACTTCTCGAAAGCGGTACACCATAACCATCACTTAGATAAATAATATTCTGAGACAACATTATTTTCTTAATTTTCCGAGTATTCACAATAAAACCTCTGTGACACCGCGCAAAGTATGGCGGAAGTTCATCTACAAGCTTGTCAATCGCGGAATAAAAACCATATGCTTCTTTCCCAACGCATACATATATCTTTTTTTCTCTCGCCTCAAAAAAGTATATCTGCTCATACGGTATGTTGATTGTGCCCTCTCTCGTCTCTACCACATACGAATCCGAGCCGCCGTTCGCCGCCTGCTCGCAGCTCTCGCAGTAATCATTAAGGAAATCATACAACACATCCGTCAGCTGTTGCTTAGTCCACGGCTTGAGCAGCAGCGAGCTGACCCGTAAATCCGGCCTTATGTATTCCATGGGCGAAACCGACATGTCCGCCAGAATCATAAGTTGCGGTTGCGGATAGCTTTTGCGCAGCTCAGGCAGCAGCTTTAAGGCATTTTCATTGCATATGTCATAAATTATCAAATTTACAAGCGGCTTTTCTTTTAAATATTCCTGCAGTTCCTTTGATGCGAATATCTGCTTGATGTCCCAATAATCATCGCTTATCATAGCAATCGCGTCCTTTACCGCTACTCCCATCTGCACGCTGCTTTTTTCTTGTTTTAAATATTCTAGCAAAAAAACCATCCTAAATATTAACCTTTCATCAAAGGCACTACTACCTTGCGCACAGTCTCGTCATCACTGGCAGGCAACATACCTATACCAGGCTTCTGCGACTTGGACTGCTCTGCATACGGCACATAATCAAAGTTAAAAATGCGCTGTCCCGCAACATTGCCGCCAAAATGAATACCTGTCTTGTATCTGACAAAATAATCATATATTTTAATTCCCGCTACCTTTGAGGCATCATCCGCCGAATAACAAGCAGCCCAGAACACATTGTGCAGCGCACCCTTGTCAAGAATATTTTCAACAAAAGGCCTCATATCCCCTGCGTCCTTTGGATGCATTACATGCGTGACGAAATCTGCCAAATTGGCGATAAAAATAAACTTTGCCTTAAATTCACGCATACTGACATAAATTTCCTCGTCAGACATTCCTGACTGTATATTCGCTTTCTTTTTGGCATTTCTAGCCTTAAAATCAGGCAGCAAATCTGAAAAGAATTTAAACATCTTGGCATCATCATTAATTACAGGGATGCTTTCTTTTTCAGCCAGACTTACAAAATCTCCACCAAAATCAATTATCGTTACTTCCGCCCCACGCATTATTGCGGAGTTGAACATTATCTTAAGCAGATTTGTCTTTCCACTTCTCGACTTGCCTGTAATCAGATAGCAGTATGTCCTGCTCAGGTCAACGCCATAAATTGCGGCATTCTTCATATTGTAGCCGATAGGCAAATGCCTGTCGTCCTCGCACATTTTAACGACATCTTCAAGCTCGGCATACTCCGTCCACACAGGATTTTCGGGTATCTCAGGTATCGGCTTAGCCCTTTTACCTGTCCATTTCGCGGACATTACGGCCGCCAAGCCCTCTATCTTTTCCATACGCGTAAAATCATCCGCAGCCTCAAATGCAAGCGCCGTCTGGAACTCCAAGAGCCGCTCGCCCACCTTAGCAAGGCCCCTACCCTTTGTATTTACCTCCGGCAGTGTCTCGATATGCGTCGTCCGCATCGCATCACCATATTGATATTTATCACTCATTTCAAGACATATCACGGTTCTGAGATTATCGCCTATGCGAGTAGGTATTTCAAGCGAGCTAAACCCTCCCGCCGTGATAAACAGGAATATTCCGTAGTTTACGCCGTCCTTTGACAACTGCATAATCATATCCTCATAGATATTGTTAGTCTTATTCTTAAAGTTAGAATAATTATCTATCACAAGAATAATCGACGGCAGGACTACGCCGTTGACACGCACATACTGACTGTAGTTGCCGCCCTTAAACAGTTGTTTTCTCTCCTCCAATATCGTACCTAGCATATTGAAAAATTTAGCCAGCTTCTCATCATCGTTTTCATACATCACGCCTCCAATATGCGGCATCTTTTCAAAAGCTGAAAGCATCTTTGCACTAAAGTCAATAGCATAAATATTAACCTCTGTGGGCGAATATTTATTGACAAGCGCATAGATAAAAGTCTGCAAAAACGTGCTCTTTCCGCTGGCCACCATACCAATCACGGCATGATGCCCATTCTGTGAAAGATTAATAGTGAGTGTTTCCTGCGCCTGATTTACAGGGTCATCATAAAGTCCAATCAGTACCTCAATATTCCATTCCTTGCCTGACGCCACCCATTTTTCTCCATCAAAATAATCTTCCTTTTTGTATGCAGGAAGTTGATTCAGATAAAGATTTGTCGGCAGCACGGGAAGCCAGAGCTGAAGATTATGCACATAGCCATTCTCCTGCGCAATCTTCGCCAGATATTCCACAACTGCATCCAACTGTGTCTTTTGTTTCTTTTCAGGGAGTTTAAGCTTTCGTCGCTCGGCATAAAGCATAACCTCCTCAGCGGCAACCTCTTTGCCATCAGCCTCATCCATAGCACCAGACAGTGCTATAACCAAGTCTTTGATGCGCTGAGCATTGTACTCACTGTAAGGAAAATCAATCTTCTTCTTCTCAAATAAATCAAATACTTTTTGTATATACTGTCCCAGTTCCCTGCCGTCTTGCAGCAATGCCGCATAAGACAGTCCCTCCGGCATATCTATCTCAGACAATGCCAACAGCAACAGAGCAATCCAATTTTTCTTTAGCATCGCCGTCTGTTTCAGTTTTAGGCGGTTGCCAATCAAGGCTGCCTTGCCTGTCGTCGAAAGCATATGCGCAATATCCACACGCATACTGCCGTTTTCATCATCATAAGGCGCTCCGCTAAATCCCGATTGGAACAGCTCAAACAACTCATCGTTGCCTACCTGCATATAGCAACGTCCCGCTTGAGTAATGTACGCCGCATCCGGCCTGTGCAGCATGTCATTACTGTCCTGCCTGTCCTGTACACGTAGGCAAAGTCTGAATTTAGAGTTACTCCAAATATTATCGTCTACGGTACCGCTCGGCTTCTGCGTCGCCAAAATCAGGTGCACACCCAAACTTCGACCGACCTGTGCCACGCTAATGAGCTCGCGCATAAAATCAGGCTCCTCGCGCTTAAGCTCCGCAAACTCATCAATGATAATGAACATATGCGGAACAGGTATTTTCGCCTCATTGTTTTTGTAAAGTCTGGTATACAAATTTATATTGTTTACGCCATGCTCATTAAAAATCCTCTGCCTGCGCTTGTTTTCACTCTTAATTGAAACCATCGCACGCTTTACCTGATTGCCAGACAGATTGGAAATCTGCCCGATTATGTGCGGAAGCCCGTTAAACAGGTTCGCCATGCCTCCGCCCTTGTAGTCAATAATGAAAAACCCTACATCATCAGGACTAAAGTTTAAGGCAAGCGACAAAATATATGTCTGCAGCGTCTCACTTTTACCCGAACCTGTAGTACCCGCAATCAAGCCATGCGGTCCGTGATATTTTTCATGAATGTCAAGATACCAATCACTTCCACCCGCTTTTTGTCCAATCAGCGCTTTCATGCTGTCATAAGTCCTATTTTTAAGCCAACGTTTCAAGACATTCAATTCTTCAAGTCTGCGCACCCCATACATATCCAAGAACGTCAAAGAAGTCGGTATATCTCCTCCCGACTGTGTTTCATGCACCTGAATATTAGCCAGAGTCCTAGCCAGCATTTCAAGCTGAATGTTTGAAATATTATCGAATAAAATCTGCTTTCTGTCTTCAATATCATCTTCTATTCCATACATTCCACGGAACGCATCATCATTCTGAATTATATATTCACATTCATTTGGCAGATTTTCATAGCTGTCAGTAAGCAGCACTGTGGTAATATCCTGATTACTTTCGTCCGTAATGTATTTCGTAATCAGCTCTCCCTCCAGTAGCTCCGGGTCAGACAAAAATATAATAAACTGCGGAAGCGGAAGCTTATGCTTTCTTGCGACTGAATTTTCCCTGCTCTCTGCTCTCGTCCTAAGAACAGTTGTTATATCATACAGCACATCACCAGCCTCAACACGATTCTTGGCAATATATCTGCTTTTCTTATCATCAGACCATGTATGCGGGAACCATCTCATATATTCCCATTCATCCGAATTGTCCTTACTTTCGTCATAGATAAAGGCAAGTTTGACATCTGTATAACAATTGGAGGCGGCAATTTGCGCCACCAGATTATGCATTATATCTACGGCACCTTTCTTTTTGGAGCCACCTACAATGCCGACTATTCTATGCTCTTTTAAATCAATACATAAAGGTACGTTGTGCAGCTCCTGATAGCTTTGCTGTATCATTGCGGGCTTTTCCGCAAGCGAATCATTGATTAGTGTAAAGCGCTCCTTTGGAATATTAATCGTAACCTGAAACGGCATACTTCCTGTGCCTAATCTATGGCTCAAAAAATCATCATGATTTGAATTGCGATTCCACAACTGAGACGTATTAGCATTATATTTGCAGCATACTTCCGCAGACATATACATATCATTTAAGCTATGGATATTTTTTTCATACTTTTCTTTTATTTGATTTGAGCATTTAACCAAATATTCACCGTATGCCTCAAATCTGTGCAACTCCTCCTCACGGTTCCTTTTTTTATCCATATGCAGATTAACAAGCGTCCAAACAGTTCCGATAATCGCAGATGAAACTGCTGTAATAATTCCTGTATACATAAAGGCGCTTCCTGAATTACCGCTCATTTTTGTGCTGTATATAGACATTATACACCCCAAAAGCATAGGCAATGCCATCGTCATAGATGGACCGATAATCAATCCAAGAGGTTTCTTTGTTAATGCTTTAGGCTGCGGCGGTGCTTCTATTTCTACAACATCGTCCTCCAATTTATGTATCTGCCTCGGTGACCTGTGATACAATGTTTTTTTATACGTTTTTGAAGCAGCATCTAAATCAGTTTCTTCACTTTTGGGTTCATAATAACGTATCAGCTTTTCTTCTTTTACTTTATACTCGGCATTTTGGGAATTAACAGCCAATATACCTCCCATATATACCAGACTTAACCCAAATATATTTATGCAATCACCAAATTCAAGCTGCCTAGAACCTACAATTCTTTTAAAATTTACGAAAACACCATTAGCGCTTCTGTCCTCGATTATGAATTGCGATGCCTGCTGATGAATAACAGCGTGTTCCCCTGAAATAAGATTACGTGTATTGTATACAATATCATTTATTTCATTTCTACCTATATATATTTCATTAATTCCGCGTATATTGTATTTTTCATATACTTTAAATGAGTTTTCCGACTCATCAACCATTACAGAAATATATTCATTATTCGGCAAAATCATAGTTAAAAGATCTCCATCTTTTAACCCAATATCAAAATATTTTTCGTGGCTTATGGTATCTTCAATTCGATAATTGTCAGACGGCAAAAAACGCCAACTATTTTCAATGACTTCCATACGTATATCGACGTCTTTGTCCAATGAGAATATGTCATTGTCCAATATAATAGAATGTTCAGAATTGTTTATCGCTGGCAGCAAAAATTCCTGAAATGCCTTCGTACTATGTATTGAAAGAATAACACCCATATATTATTATCTCCTGTTTACTTTTTTATAGTTATATCATAAGAAGCATTTCCCAATATAATTGTATCATTTGACAGCAAACGAATACCCTTTTCATCTACTATCGCCTGTTCTTTTTTCCTTCTGACAATTGTACGGTTTCCCTGTCCTAAATTTCTTATATATACTTTATCCCTGACCGAAAAAATTTCACATTGGTGAGGTGAAATGCCATCTGCCATAACGGTAATATCATTTCCCTGCAAATCACTACCAATTTTAATTTTTTTTGCGGGATTCATCATGAATTTTCTAGTGGAAAGCTCTGTCCGCTCAACAAGCTGAATCATAACCTGATTATCTTCTTTTCGCAGATTGTTGTTATTCGATTTAATACTGTCACCATTAGGATTGCTATAATCTATGTCGTAAGGAGTATGAATTTCTTTCAAATCACTTTTATCTGCATAGCTATTCAATATAACATTATTTAAGTTTTCATCTCTGCGTTTATCCTCGGTCGCTCTTTTCAACTCCTTATTCTTCTCATTCCTTTTAAATAATTTCTTTAATATAATAATCAACAATACTATTAAAATTACCACAAGGACAATCAATATTACTGTTTTATATTTATCCATTTTTACCTGCCTATTTTATTTTGAAATTTGTCATTATTTCAAATAAAATTTTTTATTTATTTTTAATATATATCGTTTTTTATTATACATATCCTGTCATATTTTGTCAATTATTTACTCAATAATGCAATATAAATACAAAGCATATTGATGATATTATGCACAATAAAAAAGCTTCAAGAATTGAAATTCTTGAAGCTTTAAGAGGCGCAGACCGGATTTGAACCGGTGCATCAGGGTGTTGCAGACCCACGCCTTACCTCTTGGCTACTGCGCCATATATTAATGTTTACTTACTTATAATAATGACTCCAACGGGAATCGAACCCGTGTTACCGCCGTGAAAGGGCGATGTCTTAACCGCTTGACCATGGAGCCGTGTTCTCTCTTACTCTCATCATCTCCCCGGCTTCTCTTGCCTGTGCGGGTATTCCTTCCTTTTAACTCCCCGAGTAGGGCTCGAACCTACAACAACTCGGTTAACAGCCGAGTGCTCTACCATTGAGCTATCGAGGAAAATATCTATCCCTTTAATGAGGTATTCCCTCCAAACCGAATACAGCCTACAGCAACTTATCTTCTCCTCCGCTTCCTTTTCATACTTCCCCTGCCCTTCCTGCCTCTACAGGATAAGCTCTCGGCCTATTAGTAGCAGCCAGCTCTGCACATCTCTGTGCCTGCACTCCTGCCCTATCTACCTCATACTCTCTAAGGGGCCTCTCATATCTTTCATACCGGGATA
>CANQHZ010000002.1 GCA_947623805.1 uncultured Lachnospiraceae bacterium
GGCACCGCAGACGGCCACGCCGCTGCTTAGAGAGCATAGGCTGTATCAGGCGGATTGGCTGATTCGCTTTTATAAATTCAGTGTGGACGAGCTTTTAAGTGAGAAAAGGCCCAATTTCAATACACTGCTCGACCCCAAATGCGATTGGGCGCTGCGTCATTTGGAGCAGTTTCCCGTAGAGATAAACAGAGCGGATTACTCAACGTTGCTGCGCGTGCCGGGTATAGGTGTAAAAAGTGCGCAGAGGATATGCAAAGCAAGAAAGAGTGGTGTGCTTTGCTTTGACGACCTCAAAAAAATGGGAGTGGTGCTTAAACGTGCGCTCTATTTCATAACCTGCGGCGGCAGGATGATGTACAACACGAGAATGGATGAAGACTACATCACCAGAAACCTTTTGTCAGTATATGAAAAGCTGCCGTTTGACCGAGACGGCATGACGTATAAGCAGCTAACTCTGTTTGACTGATTTTTTCCTAAATTCGGTCGGTTTAGAAAACGCTAAAAAGCCATGAAAGGAAACGGATGCGGTTATGGCAAATGAAACGGTACTGCTATGCGAAGATACGCTTGACGGAATATTTACAGGCATATATGAGGCGTATCAGTTTAAAAAAGACAATGCGATAGAAAGCCACGATTTAATACATCTTGCCGTAAACGAGCCGCCTGTACAAAGGCTTTTTACCGATTATGTCAAGATAAAATCAGATTTTGAGAAATCCGCAAAAGTATCGCGCACCCTGAAAAAAAGCCTTGGCGGAGTGACATATTATAATCTTTGCCTTGCAGCCTCGGCCGCATTTGAGGATAAAGCCGATGCCGTCTATCATACGGTTGTGCTCGGACTAAAAGAACATGATGCCAACGTACTTGACAGACTTTATGACAGCTATGTCCAAAGCGCTTTTAAATGCTTTAGGGCGGCAGGCAATGAGGTTAATCATTTCATAGAGTTCACGCGTTTTTCAGAGCTGGACAGCGGCATACTGTATGCCAAAATCAACGCAAAGCACAATATCCTGCCGTTTGTCATGCATCATTTTTCCGACAGACTGCCTGCCAACAACTTTGTCATCTATGATGAGGCGGCGCAGATTTTCGGACTGCATCCCGGTTTTAAACAGTGGTATCTTGCGCAGGGCTTAGATTTTGATGAAGAATGTATTAATTATTCCAATGCGGAAAAAGAATATCAGGAGCTGTTCAGACGTTTTTGCGACAGCATAGCCATAGAAGAAAGAAAAAACTTAAGCTTGCAGCAAAGCCTCCTGCCCTTGCGTTTCAGGCCAAATATGACGGAATTTAACACAAAATAGCATAGCGCGCGTTTTTGGGCGCTATTATATGCAGTATGTGCAGGCGTATTCACATATGCGTTTAAAAAGTTTAAAAGTTTGATTGTAAATTCATGCGATTTCACGTATACTATATTTTAGTTGAATGTTTAGACTTTTGAAAAGCGGTTTTGTTGTTGAATGGGGGGAACTTCAATGGATATAAACCAGGTAATGGGAGAGCTTGACGCGTTGTTTGACGATGAGGGAAAAACCGACCGTATAGGCGCTTTTTTGGAAGAACATATCGCGCTTGCCGCAGCCGAGCCGGACAACGAGGCGCTGCTTATGCTGTACAACGAGGCTATAGGCTTTTTCAGGGAGACGGGAGAATATGACAAAGCGGTATCAAACTGCTGCAAAGCGATAGAGCTTGCCGACAACATGAACCTGCAGGGGACACTGCCGTATGCGACTACACTCTTAAATGTAGCCAATGCGCATAGGGCTGCAGGGCTTTTGCGTGAGTCGCTTGAATATTATGACAGAGTGCTGCCGATATATAATGCCTGTCTGGAACCCGATAATATGTACTATGCGGGCCTATATAACAACATGAGCCTTTTGTATCAGGAGATGGCGGATTTTAAGTCGGCAAAGGAGTATCTTGAAAAAGCGCTTGACATAGTAATAAAGAAAAAGGATGCGCAGTTTGAAATAGCAGTCACGCACGCAAATCTTGCCAACACTTGCATAGAGCTCGGAGAAGATGATGAGGCAAAAGCGCGTGCCGAGGAAGCCATAAGGATTTTCGAGGAGATAGGCGTGGATGATGCCCACTACAGCGCTGCGCTCTCCGCGCTGGGCAGTCTGTATTACATGGACAAAAATTACAAGGCGGCCTGCGAAGTCATGGAAAAGAGCAGAGACTGCGTAGCAAAATATCTGGGAACCAATAACATACAGTATCAGCGGTTAAGCGAAAACATAGCGATAATCAAAGCAAAGCTTGAAGCGGAACAGCCACATCAGACAGAAAGTCCCGAAGAAAAGCAGCAGGAAGAAGTCTTGAAAGAAAATGAGCCCCGGCAAAATGCGTCAGACTTGGCAGAGCATGATACGCCGCAGGATGTAGTCGTTCTGGCTGAGAATGAGCAGGTACAGGATGAAGCAGTTTCGGAAGAAGGCAGCTCGTTAAACGAGACGGGTAATGCCGAAGAAGGTCAGCTTGTGCAGGAGGAAACAGTCTCGGCAGAAAATGAGACGCCGCAAGAGGAAGAAGCCGTTGCGGAAAGTCTATCTGCGCAGGAAGAAGCAGTTTCGGAAGAAAGCAGTCAGTCGCAGGATGAATCGGCCTTTATGGAATGTGAACCGTCGCAGGAGGAAGTCTCCCACGCAGAGGAGGTGCTACAGTCCCCTGAGCCTCAATCGGCTCCGTTGTTTGTACATGAGGATTTGACGCCTCAGATTACAGGTCTCGAGTTGTGCCGCAGATACTACGAGGAATACGGCAAACCTATGATAGCCGAAAAATTTCCCGAATATGAGAAAAGGATAGCAGTAGGTCTTGTCGGAAAAGGCTCCGATTGTTTCGGCTTTGATGATAAGCAGTCCGCCGACCATGATTTTGGACCGCGCTTTGTCATGTGGCTCACGAAAGAAACTTATGAACGCATAGGTGCGCAGCTCCAGCGCGCGTATGACGAGCTGCCGACTGAATATCTCGGTTATACGCGCAATGAAACCTTTCATGGCAAAGACCGCGCAGGCGTTATGATTATAGAGGATTTTTACAAAAATATTCTGGGTTACAATCTTTTTGAGGTACTTGCACAAAATGACAATAAAGAAAACTTAAGCACGATTAAATGCTGGCTTGCCATACATGACTATGCGCTTGCCGCCGCTGTAAACGGCGAAGTATTCAGGGACGACGAAGGAATATTTACCGAATATAGAAACCGTCTGCTGAAATATTACCCCAAACCTGTTTGGTATAGGAAAATCGCGCAGGCGTGCGCCATGTTCTCTCAAAGCGGGCAGTATAATCTCCCACGGATGCAGCGGCGCGGACAACTTGTATCGGCAGAGCTGGCAAAAGCCGAGTGTATGCGATATGCCATGAAGCTCACATATTTGCTGAATATGAAATACTCGCCGCATGACAAATGGCTGTTTAAGGGATTGCCCCACAAGCCCGAGATGTGTGTCGAAAGCTTTGACGGCAGCAAATTTGATGTAGCAAGTCTGGTTGAAAAAATGAGTACGTTGTCAGTGTCGCCAAAAGATGAGCAGGAGCTTGCCGTCACGGTAGAGGCACTTGCCGTAATATTTGCCAATGAGCTTGAAAGACTAAACATTATAGGTGAAAGCAACGTGTATCTCGATGCGAATACAGCCGAGCTTACGGCTAAAAGCGATGCGCTTTTGACGGCGGTAATGGCTGAAACGCCCGTGGTGTCGGCACTTTCGCTTTCGATAGCAAAGGCGGAGTTTGAGGCGTTTGACAAGGTTCAGAACGAAGGCGGCAGAGCAAGCTGTCAAAATGACTGGCCCACATTCAAGGTGATGCGCATGAGCCAGTATATGACTTGGAGCGAGGATATGCTTTTGCAGTATTTGTATGAGTTCAAGACAAACTATGCAAACGGCAGAAACATGATAGAGGAGAAATATGCCCGCATGATGGAGTCAACGGCGCCGCTGGAATATGCGCGTTTTTCCGATTTACTTCCGCCTATTTCCGAGGAAAAGAAAAACATCATAGAAAATATTGTGCGGCTGCAGGTGCGTGATATGGAGGATTTTGCCAAACGTTACCCAAGGCTTGCGGGAAACGCAAGGATTATCCACACAAGGGACGACCTCCCGTATGACACGTCTTACGAAACATATTTGCGGGGCGAGCTTGGCACATATTCGGACAAAATGCTTGACATGTACGGTCGATATATAGTATCGCACGCCCAATCAGGCAAAAATGTAGCGCAGGAAATTATGGGAAATACCATACGTTTTTATGGCTATAAGACTTTTGATGAGGCAGAGAAAAACATTGATGAACGCGGCTGAAAAATGATAAAGAAGATTTGAAGGAGAATAAAAAGAATGAGTAAAATAATACTAACGGGTGACAGACCTACGGGACGACTTCATATAGGACATTATGTAGGTTCGCTGAGGCGCAGGGTGGAGCTGCAAAACTCCGGCGAATATGATAAAACCTATATAATGATAGCGGATGCGCAGGCGCTTACCGACAACATAGATAATCCTGAAAAGGTACGCCAAAATGTCATAGAAGTAGCGCTTGATTATCTTGCGTGCGGTTTGGACCCCGCCAAGTCTACGCTGTTTATACAATCGCAGATTTCAGAGCTGTGCGAGCTTACATTTTACTATATGGATTTGGTGACTGTGTCGCGTCTGCAGCGTAATCCCACTGTGAAAAATGAAATACAGCTCAGGAATTTTGAGGCGAGTATACCGGTAGGATTTTTTACATATCCCATAAGTCAGGCGGCTGATATAACTTTCTGTAAAGCGACGACTGTGCCGGTAGGCGAGGACCAGCTCCCCATGATTGAGCAGACAAAGGAAATAGTACACAAGTTCAACTCAATCTATGCGCCCGAAAATCCCGTGCTTGTAGACCCGCAGGCGCTCATACCGGAGGCGGAGGCGTGTAAACGTCTGCCCGGCACTGACGGCAAGGCAAAAATGAGCAAGTCGCTGGGTAACTGCATATATCTTGCGGACACTGCCGATGAGGTAAAGGCTAAGGTAATGAGTATGTACACGGACCCGCTGCATCTGCAGGTGAGTGACCCGGGACATATCGAGGGCAACACGGTATTTACATATCTGGATGCTTTTGCAAAGGATGAGCATTTTGAGCGTTATCTGCCCGATTATGCCAATCTGGACGAGCTAAAGGCTCACTACATGCGAGGCGGCCTTGGCGATGTCAAGGTAAAGAAGTTTTTGAATAATGTACTTCAGGAGGAGCTTGAGCCAATCAGAAACAGGCGATTGGAGTTTGCAAAGGACATTCCTGAAATTTACAATATACTGAAAAAAGGCTCGGATACGGCGAGAGAAGTAGCGGCCCAGACACTTTCGGAAGTAAAGCATGCCATGAAAATAGACTATTTTGCCGATACGGAGCTTATAAAGTCCCAGAGTGAGAGATATTCTAAATGAACTTCTAAATGAACTGTATACAAAAATCGCCGCATTCGCGGCGATTTTTGTGTACAATATCCGAAAAAATTAATATAAATATATGCATTTTACATAGAAATTAATGAAATGCGCCAAATTAGGTAGAATATTAACGAAAAACACTGTATAATAATGATTAAATATATAAAAATTTACTATTAACAGACAATTAAAAAGCGAGGAAAGTTAATTTGGAAGCTCTGGTATTAGGAAATCTTAAGTACATTGGAAATGACTTTTTGGAAGTGCTTGCGGAGCGCGCCAAGACAGTAGTATGCGGAAGCGATATTGATGGATTGTCTTTCAAAAACGTTTCCGTTTATGATTATGAAATCAATCAGCCTGAATTTGACAAAATGTTTATGACTTTTGAGTTTGATTACATAATTTATATGTCTTGGGGATTGGGAGGCAAGGCATATGAGGAGCTTAAATATCTTGACAGGATTTTTGAAATGTGCGGCAGGAAAAAGAAGACAAAGCTTATATACGTTCAGTCGCAAAAAAGCGCTGCGGTTTCCTGGAAAGATATGTATGATGTGGTAGAAAAAGCAGGCAGCGAGCTTTGCAGGCAGTTCTGCGATAAAGGCGGGAGCGTAGTCAGGCTCATGGTGCCTTATCTTGTGTCAGGAAAGGAATGTCCAGCGGGGCTTTTGGCGCTATATGACGGACTTACGCAGAAAAAACAGTTTACTACAGTGCTTAGTGACAACAGCATAGTTGATTTTTTGTTCGTCAGTGATTTGGCATGGTTTGTCCGCGCGGTAATGGATGAGGATGAGAGCGGATATACGGAGTGTGTGCTTGGCGGCGGCAATGATATGACTGTAAAGGATTGGCTATACATCGTAGAGCGTTCCGCGGGGATAAAGGAATACGACATAAACGAGAACTACGGCACGATATGTTTTGACGGGGAGAGTGACGCGGAGGCGGAAGAAAAACGTCGCTACATACGCAAACGTTATGGATGGTTTCCGAAGGAGAGCGTAGAAGACAGCATAGACAGATGGTACAGAGCGTATCGCGAGCTTGAAAAGCCTAAAGAACTGACGTTGAAGGAGAGGCTTGTTTCAGGCGAGTTTGCGAGTATAAAGGAAAAAATAGTTAATTGCTCTGAGATAGTCATACTGTTTTTGCTGTGTGAAGTGCTTACATATGCGACGAGAGGCATGGAGCTCGTTGATTTTGCGGATTTTCGGTTGTTCTTTGTGGCGATAGCGGGTACGATGTACGGGCTGCGCTATGGCATTGCGGCGTCGATAGCGGCGTGTGTCATGTACTTTATCAGCCTGAGCGCGGGGTCAAGCTGGCAGATACAATTCTATAATATCATAAACTGGCTGCCGTTTGCCACTTATGTGCTCATGGGCGCTATATCAGGTTACACTAAGGATAAGTACATGGACGAGTTAAAGAGCCTCCAGAAAAGCCAGAAGATTATAGAGGACAAATACGGCTATTTAAACGAGCTTTACACCAAGACCCTTGAAAACAAAGAAAGTTTCAGCAATCAGATAGTAAACTACAAAAACAGTTTCGGACGCATTTATGCCGCAACAAAGCAGCTCAATTCAATGCGTTCGAGCGAGATTTTTTATCATGCCATAACTGTGTTGGAAGATATGCTGGAGACGCAGAGCGTAGCCATATATTCACTTGACGGCGGGCAATTCGCGCGTCTTAATGCGTGCTCACGCAGGCTTATGAGCGTGCTTACCAAGTCGCTGCGTCTCAGCGATATACCTGACTGCAGACAGGCGCTTGAATCGGGCGAGTCATGGGTAAACCGTGAAATGATTGCGGGTCAGCCTGACTATGCGGCGGGCATATATAAGGAAGGGCGGCTTATGGGAATCATCACTATACAGCAGGCAAGATATGACCAGATGAGCATGGAGTATATGAACCGTTTCAATATCATATCAGGGCTTATCTCCGATTCGCTGATACGTGCGGCGGATTATCAGGAAATGTCGGAGCGTGAGGTTATGCTGGAAAATACCAAGCTTATGAAGTACAGCTTTTTCTCAAAGGAGGTCGAATCTTATAAGCAGCTCAGCGACAATAATCAGGCAAGCTATATTCTGTTGAAAGTTGATACGGGCGACAGAGATTACGCCGCAATGAGCAGAAGACTTATAGGAATCACACGTAAAAATGATATTATGGGCATAGGCTCGGACGGCAAGGTATACATACTTATGACCCAGGCTGACATGGACAGTCTGGAAATAATAAAACGCCGTTTCGAGATTGGAGGCGTGAAGATGCAGGTAGTAAACAATATTTAAGAAAAGAATCGCGGTAAAATATGTTTATATTAATAATTTTGTTGATAGTACACGTTATAATCTGCATACTGGCATGGCTTGCAAAGCGGGGGGATGACAGTCTGGTCCTCGAAAATCTTATGCCTATCGTGATTGCCGTGCCGTTTTTCGGGGCGCTTGCTTTTGCGCTGCGGTATCGGATGGTTAAGAAAGCAAAAGCCAAGAGGCGTGAGATTGGCCTTGAGGACTTCAATGTCATAACGGGACATTACAAGAGAATAGAGGTTGACGATAACGCTGACGTGGAGGTCGTCCCGCTTGAGGAGGCGCTTGCCGTAAACGACTCTAAAACAAGACATTCACTTATGCTTAATATCCTGCACGGCTCTCCCGAAGAACACATAGATATGCTGCAGAAAGCACGAAACAGCAATGATACAGAGGTAACACACTATGCCACTACCATGATGATGGAGATACTCACTGACTATGAGACAAATCTCCAAAATTATGAAAAGCGGCGCAGTGAAGAAAAAGAGTACGGCGATGAAACCGACAAAAACCTGCTCAAAGAATATATCGAATATTTAAACCGCTTTATAGAGTCAGGGCTTGTGAGCGGAGCAATAGAGCGTGAATATCGGCAGCGTCTGGCCTCGCTGTGTGAGGAATACGAGCAGAGCGGGGAGAGCATGGGCAGGCTTATCTTCATAAGCATCAGGAATTATCTGCAGCTTGGCGACAATGACAATGCCCGCGTTCATCTGCAGAGAGCGGCGGAGGAATATCGCAACGATGAGAGAGTGCTGCTGCTCTACGGGCAGTATTTTGACGGCATGCATGATTATGCCTCTATACATAATATGATTACCTACATAGATGAAAACGACATTTATCTTAGCCGTGAGGGCAGAGAGTGGATTGAATTTTGGGGCGGTGCAAGGCCTGTGTAAGATTTAAAAATTCCGCAGAGCAAAATTATGGGTGATTAGTGTGCGCAAGGATGTTATCTTAAAGGAATTGAAGAAAAAATTTCAGATATTGTGGCCGCTGTTTGCGCTGCTCGTGATAGGCGTGGTGCTTTACTGTGAAAGGCAGGGCATAGTGAACAAGAGCGCCTCGGCAAAAAAGACGGATACGGCGGGAGTTTTGACGGAGAGGACACCGGCGGTAGAGGCAAAAGCGGACACGGCAGTCATAGTGAACAGCGGCGATGAGACTTCGGATACGCTCTATGGTGAAATGACGCTTATTCTTGACGGGATGAAGGTGACATATGACACTGTGGAGGTCAGCCACGCGGCGGAGATGGAACTGGATAAATACAATAAAATGGTTCTGTGTATAACGGACCTGGATTTGTTTGGAGATACAATTCAGGATATCGTCGCATGGGTGAAATCAGGCGGCGCGCTTATGAATATGGTTACATATGATATATCGTCAAGCTTTAGGGTATTGCGCAGCAGACTTGGCATCATTGAAGGCGGCGAGGGATATACGCCTGTGAGCGGATTTACTGTGGAAGACGGATTTATGATAGGCGGAGATAAGCATGAATACAAATATGACGAGGAGTACTGGTTCAGTCTGAGCGTGCTCCTCGACGAAAAAGCCAAGGTGTATGTCAGGGAGTCGGAGAGCGGTATGCCGCTGCTTTGGGAATATGATTACGGCCTCGGAAGTGGCAAGTTTGTAGTGATTAATCAGGCGCTTACCAGCAAAGCGGGGCGCGGATTTTGGGTGGCGGCATTTACCCTTATGGACAGGGTGAGTGTATATCCTGTGATTAACGCATCCGCATTTTACCTTGATGATTTCCCCGCTCCTGTGCCCGGAGGCAATGGCGAATACATAGAAAAAGAATACGGAATGGATATAAGCAATTTCTATGCGAATGTCTGGTGGAAAGATATGCTGGACTGGGAAGAAAAGTATGGCATAGTACATACTGGGTTAATCATAGAAGACTATTCAGACATTGTAGAATCGCCGTTTCCACGGACAGAATCGGTCGAGCGTTTTAGGTTTTTTGGCAATATGCTCTTAAATAACGGCGGCGAGCTGGGATTTCACGGATATAACCATATGCCGCTTTGCTTTGAAAATTTTGATTACAAAGGGCTGTATGACAGCTACAAGCTTTGGAAGTCTGAAGATGAGATGAGAGCGGCAATCGATGAGTTAAAAGGCTTTTCGACGGAACTCTTTGAGGGCTGTGAATTTCGCGTGTACGTGCCGCCCTCAAACATACTTTCAAAGGAGGGGCGCGATTTGCTTGTCTCTGAGCTGCCAGAGCTTAGGGCCATAGCCTCCACTTATCTGCCGGGTGACTGTGTGTATGAGCAGGAATTTGGCATAGCGGACGACGGCATAATAGAGACGCCGCGTATTACGTCGGGGGCAATCATGGATGAGTACACTTATCTGATAGCGTTTTCGGAGCTGAATTTTCACTATGTACAGTCGCATTTCATACATCCTGATGATGCGCTTGACGAGGACAGAGGCGCTGCGCTGGGGTGGCATGTGATGAGCCAGAATTTGGAAAATTATCTTTCGTATATATATGAAAGCGCGCCGAATATTGAGAATGTGACAGGCAGCGGTATGGCGGATGCGGTAGAAAACTATTCGCTTATCACTCTTAAGAGGCACCCGACACTGACAGGCGGACAAATATTGGATATAGGCGGTTTTAATGGCAAGGCATCGTTTATGATGCGTGTGAATAATGGCGAGATTAGCGATATAGAAGGTGCGGAATACGAACAAATAACAGGCAATTTGTATCTGCTTACGGCGTATGACAGCCATGTAGAAATTTCTGTCAGATAGGACGGGCGGACTAGGAGGCAAAAAAGTGAAAATCTGTATGATTTTGGAGGGCAGCTATCCATTTGTCAGGGGCGGCGTTTCCTCATGGATGCACAACTATATACAGGCGATGCCCGAGTATGAATTTGTGCTTTGGTGTATAGGCGCGCATAGTAAGGACAGGGATGTCTTTAAATATGAGCTCCCGAAAAATGTGACAGGTGTAGAGCAGATATTTCTTGATGATGCGCTTCGTCTGGTGCCCTCGGGCGGCAGGGTAAAGCTCAATGATTATGAAGTCCATGCAATCTACACTCTGATAGCGGGCGAATCAACGGATTGGGATTTGGTTTTCGAGCTCTTTCACGAAAGGCAGCTAAATCCGGTTTCCGTGCTTACAAGTGAGCAGTTTCTCAAGATAGTGCAGCGAGTATGCCTCGAAAAATGCCCGTACATACCGTTTGCCGATTATTTTCATACCGTGCGTTCCATGATACTGCCGGAGCTTTATATTATGACGGGCGAAGTGCCGAAAGCCGATATATATCATGCGACCGCGACAGGCTACAGCGGTATACTCGGCAGCCTTGGCAAATGGAAGTACAGCAAGCCGTATATACTCACGGAGCACGGCATATATACGCGTGAGCGCGAGGAGGAGCTGATTCGTGCAAAATGGGTGCTGCCCAATTTTAGAAACCAATGGATACAGCTGTTTTATAATTTTTCGGGCTGTGCCTATGAGCATGCTGACAGAGTGACAAGCCTTTACTATGGGGCAAGCAGGATGCAGAGCGAACTTGGCTGCAAATCGGAGAAACTTAGGGTTATAGCAAATGGTGTGGCGTATGACCGTTTTAAAGCTGTGCCGCCCAAGGCGGATGACGGCTGGATAAGCATAGGGGCTGTGGTGCGTATAGCCAAGATAAAGGACGTAAAGACTATGATTTACGCCTTTGCCGAGTTAAAGACGCGTTTCAGGCTTAAAAATTCAAAAAAGAAGGCACGCCTGTTTATCCTCGGAGATACGGACGACGAGGAGTATAAAGACGAATGTGTCAGGCTGATAGAGATGCTTGATGTAAAAGACATTATTTTTACCGGCTCGGTCAATGTCGTGGAGTATCTTGAAAAGTTTGATTTTACCATACTGACGAGCATATCGGAGGCGCAGCCGCTGTCCGTGCTCGAATCGTTTGCGGCGGCGCGTCCGGCTGTGGTGACGGATGTAGGGTGCTGCCGCGAGCTCATTTATGGCAGAGGTGATGACCAGCTTGGTCAGGCGGGCTTTATAGTGACGCCGATGGGACGCGACGAATTGGCAAACGCGCTGGAGCGTATGTGCGAAGATGACGTGCTGCGCGCGCGTATGGGAAAAATAGGGCAGCAGAGAGTAGAAAACTATTATACTCAGGAGATTAGCATGAATCAGTATAAGGAGCTTTATAAGGAGGTGCGCGGGCATGGCAGGAATAGGGTTTGAGCTTAAAAAGCTTTTTTCCAAAAAGGGCTTGTTTGCCTTGATACGCGCATACGGGTATTCGGGCATTATCTGCACGGGACCTATGCTGCTTGGCATGGCGCTTTTGGCAGGAGTCAAACTGATAGCGATGTCCAGCGGCATGGCAAAGGACAATCAGGAGCTTTTGAACTGCATGATAACATATACGCTGCTCGCGTCTCTTATGACAACAAATATTCTGTCTATGGTGACGACGCGTTATGTGGCGGATGTGCTCTTTGTCGAAGATGAGGGCAAGGTAATGCCGTCATTTTACGGCAGTATTGCCATAATGCTTACCGGCGGCGGGCTTCTGTACGCTGTGTTCCTGCATTTTTCGGGAGTGGGTATTGCGTATCAGCTTTGCTGTCTCGTATTTTATATGGAGCTTATCGTAGTTTGGACGCAGATAAATTACCTGACGGCGGTCAAGGATTACCGGGGCATAATGTTTGCGTTTGCGGCGGCTATATGCGGCGCGCTGATTGTAGGCTGGATTCTGGTGCGAATGCTCCACACGGAGGCAATTCTGTCGCTTATGATATCTGTAATTATAGGTTATGGCATAATGCTTGTGTGGTACTACAAGCTCTTGATTGAGTATTTCCCCGAGTGCAGTTCGAGCTCATTTGAATTTCTGAAATGGCTCGACAAATACCCGCAGCTTGTCGGAGTGGGTACATTCATAGGAGTAGGGCTTTTTGGTCATCTGGTGCTGATGTGGGCAAGTCCCGCGGGAGTACAGGTGAAGGGACTGTTTTACGGTGCGCCGATATATGACGTGTCGGCGCTTATGGCGTTTTTGTCGATACTGATAACCACGATAAATTTCGTCACATCCGTAGAAGTCAAGTTTTATCCTAAATACAGGATATATTACGGATTGTACAATAAGGGCGGTACGCTGATTGACATACAGAATGCCGAGAAAGAGCTTATCTCCACACTCAATCGCGAGTTGGGTTATACGTTTGCAAAGCAGTTTTTTGCGAGCGTTATATTCATAGTGCTTGGCACGCTGCTTATACCGCGGCTGCCGCTTGGTTTTACGGAGGAAATGCTTGGCATATACCGAGTGCTGTGCGTAGGCTATGCGTTTTATTCCGCAGGCAACTGTGTGATGCTTATGTCGCTTTATTTTGCGGATAATAAGGGCGCGCTTGTCGATACGTCAATATATGCCGCGTGCAGCGTTATAGGGACGATAATAACTATACATATGGACGTAAGATTTTACGGCTTTGGCTTTTTGGCGGCGGGCATTGTCTTTACCGGGATATCGCTTACCAGGGTTACGCTTTTCATGAGAAAGCTCAGCTATCATGTCATAAGCTGCCAGCCGTTTACAAATGTGGAGATAACCGGTGTCATGACGCGATTGAGCGAAAAATTGGAGGAGAGGTATCTTGAGAGGGAAAAACGTCTTAAAAAGGCAAGGTAAGAACATATCGGTATGTCTTGTGCTTATGCTTTTGGCGGTATTTGCGGTATGCGGCTGCGCCGTGTCGGCTGATTCGCCGTGGGCGCAGAACCGAAAGGACGCGTCGGCAGTATCAAGCGAAAGCGTAAACGAACAGATGACGGAGCAGGAAACCGGTGAAAGCCCGCAGACTTCAGAGGGATACATAAACGAGAGCGGGAAATATGAGCAGAGCGGCAACGCGCCCATACACGACAACCAATCTTTGTATGAGCTTGATGATGATTTAAAAGTAGTGACAATGTACCTCACTGTCCAGTCGGGCAATTCGTCTGATAATACAGACCATACATGGACGGAGATAAATCAAAATTCCGCATATTATTATGATGAGCTTGGCATTGAACGGTACAAGGTTGAAGGAATATTAAAAGTAGGCAACGAAAACGGACCGATTATCGGCGACTTTGGATATGATGATTTTACGCCTAATGTCACTGTGACGATAAGGGGTCAGACATCTACAAGAAGTGCGCAAAAAAACTACAGAATTAAGATAAAAGACGGGAAAGGCAGCTACAAGGACCAGACGGTAATCAATTTGAACAAACATGTATCGGAGGGGCTGCGTTTCAGAAACAAGCTCTGCTATGACTTGATGGAAGAACTCCCGGGAATGATGAGCGCACGCACTCAGTTTGTTCATCTCTATGTTAAGGACAATACAGCGGGAGGCAGCGGCGAGTATCAGGACTATGGTATATACACGCAGGTAGAGCAGATAAACAAGAGGTATCTGAGAAATCATGGGCTTGACAACAACGGACAGCTCTATAAGATTAATTTCTTTGAGTTTTACCGCTACGAAGATGTGATAGTGCCCGCGTCAAGTCCCGAATATGACCTTGATGCCTTTGAGAGCTATATAGAGGTCAAGGGGAGTGACGACCATACCAAGCTTATACGGATGCTTGATGAGCTGAATGATGAGACAATACCGATAGAGCAGACTTTTTCAAAATGGTTTGATGAGGAAAACGTGTTTTCGTGGCTTGCGTTTCACATTCTTGTAGGGAATAAGGATACGCAGGCGAGGAACTGTTTCATATACAGCCCGCTCAACGTCGATAAATGGTATTTTATTTCCTGGGACAATGACGCAGCGTTTATGGATACGGAAAGGCAGATACTGAACTGGAATGACGGGCAGGAGTGGGAAAACGGCATAAGCAATTATTGGGGCAACACGCTTTTTAGGCGGGTCTTAAAGTCAGACGAGTATCGTCAAAAGCTTGACAGCAAAATCAATGAGTTTAAGGCAATTATGACGCCTGAAAAAATAAACGCCATGGTAGAGGGCTATGATTCCGTGCTGTTGCCTTATCTGCAGAGCGTGCCCGATGTTTATTACATGCGTCTTAGCTTTGATGACAGGGAGCGCGTCAAGTCGTCGATTGCCAGTGAGATAGAGAGTAATTATCAGAAATATCTGCAGACTCTCCAAAATCCTCAGCCGTTTTTTATCGGCGTGCCTGAGCCTACGGAAGACGGTCTGCATATAAGCTGGGATGTAGCGTATGATTTTCAGAATGACGATGTTTCATATACTGTGGAGGTAGCGGACGAATATTCTTTCCAAAATCCGATTTTACGTGAGGAGGGGCTGTTTATCCCCGAGATTACGATAACGGATGAGCTGCCGTCCGGCCAGTACTTCGTGCGTGTCAAGGCGGAAGACAACAAGGGCAACAGTACATACGCGTTTGACTCGTATATGGGTGAGGATGGCAAGATATATGGGACAAAATGTTTCTATATTCTTATTGACGGCACTATAGCGGAGGACATATATGTTGAATGATAAAAAAAGCTATGTTTTCCGACACGAGTTAAAATATCTTATCACAAGCGGTCAGAAGGAGATAATTGCGGCAAAGCTGGGGTGCTTTCTCGAAAAGGACGCGCATGTTAAAAATGGAATTTACACGATAAGAAGTCTCTATTTTGACGACAGGGCTAACTCGGCTTACGAGGAAAAGCTGATGGGCACGGCGGAGCGCAAAAAGTATAGGATACGTCTGTATAATTACAGCGATAAAAAAATCAGTCTGGAGTGTAAAAACAAAAGCGGAAATTACATTTATAAGGAGGGCGCGCCGCTCACCCGCAATGAGACGGAGAGAATAATCGAGGGTGATTATGATTTCCTCATGGACAGGAAAGAGGACGTGTGTAAGACGTTCTATTATCAATGCATGGTGAATGAGCTGAGACCGCGTGTGATTGTGGATTATGAACGTATTCCGTTTGTTTACGACTTGGGTACTGTGCGTATCACGTTTGACAGCAATATACGCGAGTCCGTGCTTACCGGAAGTCTGTTTGACGAAAAGCTTCCCTATTTTGATGTGATGGGGCCGGACGAACTTATTCTGGAGGTAAAGTACACGGAGCTTTTGCCGGAATTTATAAGCGATGTGCTTACCACGGAGGAGGCGGTCTATGTGGCGGCGTCAAAATATGTGATGTGCTGTGACAGCCTGATACGGAGGAATGGGATATTGCTTTGAGCTCTGTGTATTATAAAATTTTGAGGCCGTAGTGCGGCGGAGAGGAAAGAAATATGAGTATTCAGGACATGATAAAGAAATCAGTGCTGGAGGCGGACAACTTCAGCAACGCGATTAACCTTGGCACGTTCATAACCATAATTTTGAACATGGCTGTGGCTGTGCTTGCAGGTTACTTGATTTTCAGGATATACAGAAAGTATTACAATGGTGTCATTTACAGCAGGACATACGGGCTTACGCTTGTCGGCATGACTATACTGACCTGTATGGTTACGCTTGCGATTTCAACCAATATCGTGATATCGCTCGGTATGGTAGGCGCGCTGTCAATCGTGCGTTACAGGACGGCGATAAAGGAGCCGCTCGATTTGCTCTATATGTTTTGGGCGATTACCTCTGGAATAACTATCGGCGCGAATATGTATGTGCTTGTCGGCATAGGCTTTTTGGTGATGTATCTGTTTATTTCGCTGACCTTTGGAAAAAAGGCTGTAGCGCATACTTATATCCTGATGGTGCGCTATGAGGGCGATGACAATATCAGTGACAATATACTGAGAGAATTTAGCAGCATGAAGCATGTTGTAAAATCAAAGCTGTACAGAAACGGGACATATGAGATGACAGTGGAGGTTACTTGCAAGGAGGCGCAGCTTAGCTTTGTTGAGCGCATTGAGCGGGTTATGGGTGTGACGCAGGTCAGCTTTGTAAAGTACAACGGTGAGTACCATGGCTAAATGCTTGGATATTATAGTATGCGTCGTGGCTGCGGCATTGGTGCTTGTGTCCTGCGGTATGTTTTACAGGACGAAATATTCTACGTCAATGGGTGAGAAAAATGCTTTGCAGGGCTTAAAGCTGAGCAGCGTTTTAGAGGAGTATTCGATAAAAACTATCGGTAAATATTCCGACGCAAACGACACGCAGATACTGTACAATCCGCTTATCGGTTATGCCCCGGGCGCCGAAAGCCATACGGCGGTAGGCAGCAATACGCTTGTGTACATAGATGCGTATTGGAGGGAGCTTGAACCGCAAAAGGGCGAGTATGCATTTGAGAAGTTTTATGCGGACAATCATATAGAGGAGTACAAGGCGGAGGGGAAAAAAGCGGTATTTAGGCTAGTGTGCGACTGTCCGACGCAGAGCGGACATATGGATATTCCCGACTGGCTCTATGAGGAAACGCAGGACGGCTCTTTTTATGACACTTCATATGGTAAAGGGTATTCGCCTGACTATTCCAATCCTGTTTTCATCGAGGCTCATGGCAGGCTGCTAAACGCCATAGCAGAGGAATTTGGCGGGGATAATTTTTTTGCGTATATAGAGATTGGGAGCCTCGGTCACTGGGGAGAGTGGCATGTAAAGTATGATGACGGCTTGGTGCGTATGCCGACAGAGGCAGTCTGTATGGAATATGTGAACCAGTACGTTGACGCCTTTCCCAATACACGGCTTTTGATGCGCCGTCCGTTTAAGGGTGTGAAAGAATATGGCCTGGGAGTTTACAATGATATGGTGGGAGAGCCCAAATCGACGCAGGAATGGCTTGACTGGCTTAACAATGGCGGGAAATACACTGAGCCTGCCGATACGCATACGCTTTATGCCGTCCCTGATTTATACAAGACAGCGCCCGTGGGCGGCGAGTTTACAAGTCGTCTCAGCTGGGGTGAGATGCTTGGGGACAAGCTTGACAGGACAAAGGAGCTGATACAAAAGTCGCATATGACATTTATAGGTCCTAAGTCGCCGCATATAAACTCGGCAGAGGAATTTCAGGAGCAGGCTGACGAGGTGCGCCAGCTCTTAGGCTATAAAATCGGTATAGAGAGCGCAGAGACGGGCTATTATGACCTTACAAATAGCTGGTTCTTTGATGTGACGCTAAACAATAAAGGCGTGGCACCGATAAGCTACGATTGGGACTGCTGCCTGTATTTTTATGGCAATGACGGCGATGTGCTGCAAAGGACGCGGCTGCCCATAAATATCACGCAGCTTATGCCGGATGAGAGTATGTCCGTGCGGACGCTTGTAATTCCTGACGCGGAGCCGGAGGATATAGCCTCTGTCACAATCGGCATAGAAGACCCGTACACGGGGCAGCCCGCCGTACATCTTAACAATTCAAACAAAGCCGTAAAAGACGGTTTGGAGATAGTCATTTACCAGTCGTAAAGGTAAGATAATTGAGAGTGCCAGGGGCGATGTCCGTTCCTTTTTCGAGGAGCGCGATAAGCCCCTTTAGTGTTTCTGCCGTTTCTTCCGGAGATGTCGGGAAAAGCGAGTTGTCAAGCTTTACGGCAATCACGATAAGAACTATTTCGGCAAGCGCCGCGGGGTGGTCAAAGTGGATTTCCCCGTTTTCTATTCCCTGCTTTATAATCTCGGTCAGGTCGGGTTTTAATTCCGACACAAGGCGTGTGAGATATTTCTGGTGCAGGAATGCAATGTCCTGTGCGCTTGATATTGGAGTTTCAGGCTGCATAAGGAATGCCGTCGATGAATTTTGGCACGCCTGAAACAGCATAGCCATGCGCGTAAACGGCGCTATGTCTGTCTGCGAGGCGAGATTTTTTGCCGTCTGCAGCGTCTTTTCATAGCTGCGTTCTATAAGCGCGTCAAGAATAGCCTCTTTTGAAGGAAAATAATAATAAAGGCTCCCCTTTCCCATGCCCGCCTTTTGGGCGATTTCGCTTACGGAAATGCTTTGGATAGTCCTGTCCTCCAAAAGCTGCTGGAGGGCGTCGAGAATGATATCATATTTTTTTGAATCTGGCATAAATGCTTCCCCATTTCACAAATTCATATTTTAAGAGTGATTTATTATAGCACATTGTAACATTGCATACAATTGTGAATATAAACGGAAAAAATTTTTATTTTTGGTGGAATTTTGGAAAAAATGTACTTGACCGACGGTCGAAAAGTGTGTTATTGTTAATTAAATTGAAATCGACCGACGGTCGAAAAATGAGGAGGAGAAAAATGACCTACGCAGATTTATTTTATGAAATCAAAGGAAAGTTTATGGGAGCTGATGTTAGTGATATTAAGGAGCACCTTGCATACCAGTTCAGCATTGAGGACGAGGAGGCTGGCGGCGCGTTTTACGTGGAGGTAAAGGACGGGCAGCTTTTTGTCGAGCCGTATGAATACTATGACAGGGACGCCATGTTTATCTGCTCGCCCGATACGCTTTTCAAGATAGCGGACGGAAAGCTTGATCCCGTACTGGCGTTTACAATGCAGAAGCTCAGAGTTGAAGGCAATATCGACAAGGCGCTCAAGCTCAAGGACATCATCGAGAAAAAGCAGGAGCAGCTTAAGGCGGAGAAAAAGGCGGCAAAGGCTGCTGAGAAGGCGGAAAAAAAGGCAGAGAAGGAGCAGGCAAAGGATAAAAAATCCGCCAAAAAGTAAGGTATTATAAAAATAACATATAGTTTTTAAAAAGCCACATAAACGGAGGGCACAATTATGAAATTTTGGAAGAAGGCGGCGGCAGCTACAGGAATTATCGCGGCGGCGGGAGTCGGCGCGGGAGTTGGGGAGACGGCTTATTTTTACCGCAGGACTATGAAACGCAACAAAACCGATGTAGAGCGGGCAATCAAGATGTCGGGCACGGACTGGTCGCAATACGCTCCGATTATGGAGGAGCGCAAAAGCTTTATGCTGGCGCAGCCCCACAGCGACATACAGCAGATATCGTATGACGGCTTAAAGCTGCACGCCACATATTTTGCACCGATAAATGACAAGCAGGGCAGAAAAAGGGCGGTAATCTGTTTTCACGGCTACACCAGCGAAGGGATAGCGGATTATATAGGGCTTTCGGATTATTATCTAAAGAACGGCTACGCTATGCTCCTGCCCGACGCGCGCGCACACGGCTCAAGCGAGGGAGAGTATGTAGGCTTTGGCTGTCTTGACAGAAAAGACGCGCTTGTATGGATTAACTGGATTATCGGCCAGTGCGGTGAGGACGTTGAGATAGTGCTCCACGGCACTTCAATGGGAGGCGCGACGGTGCTTATGGCAAGCGGGCTTGATTTGCCTTCGCAGGTAAAAGGCATAGTTTCCGACTGCGGCTTTACTTCTCCTAAAGAGGTATTTACGCATGTGCTCAAAAATATGTACCATCTTCCCGCTTTCCCTGTAATTCCAGGGGCGGATATTTTAAACAGGCGGCTTGCGGGCTACGGCATGGACGAGTGCAACGCAAAGCGCGAGGTTAAAAACGCAAAAGTGCCCATTCTCTTTATACATGGCTCAAACGACAACTTCGTGCCTGCCGCAATGTGCGATGAGCTGTATGAGTGCTGCAGCGCGCCAAAGAGGAAGCTTATCGTCGAGGGCGCGTCGCACGCCGAGAGCTACTATAAGGCGACAGACGAATATGAAAATGCATTAAACGGGTTTTTTGACGAATTGGTTTTTAAGGGCTAGTTCGGGAAAGGTATGGTATTAATCAATGAAGACTAGAAACGGACACAAGACCTATCCGCTTACAGTAGCGCAGAAATTTCACTTTTACTATATGAACTTCTGCCCGTACAAGGAGGTTGTAAACGTAGGCACGAGCCTGACAATCGAGTACGAGCTTGACATAGACGAACTGAGGCGCGCCATTTACAAGGCGTATGAGCGCTGCGAGTCTATGAGGGTTCGCTTTTGCTATGACAAGAAAGAAGATAAGTGGTATCAGTATCTGGTTGAAAAGGAGGAGCGCGAGATAGAGTATGTGGACTTCTCCGACAAGACCATGGAGGAAGCCGAGGAGATAATGACTGCGTGGACAAGAGTGCCGTTTGAGCGCGAGGATTCTCCTATGAACAGAATCGTCATTATCAAAACTCCTGACGGCTGCCAGGGTGTCTACCTGCTTGGAGACCATATGCTGCTTGATGCACAGTCGCTCATCTGCTTTTTGAGTGATGTGATACAGATTTACTGTAATGTTAAATTTGAGGGAATACCATACCCTTCGGAAATGCGTTCGTATTTTGAGCAGCTGCAGAAGGACTTGGAGTATGAGGCGGGCAGCAAGGCGCAGCAGCGCGACAGAGAGTATTTTTACAAAAAAATAGAGGAGTCGGAGCCGATTTTCAACGGCATAGACGGGCCTGGAGCTTTGGAGGCTATGCGCAAGACAAATCCTAATGCGAGGGCGGCGTATTCGGCTACGGCAAATATGAAGTCGGCGCTTGACATTTTTCATCTGGAGGAGGAACCGACGCAGCGCCTGATGAAATTCTGCGAGGAGAAGCATATTTCGCTGCAGTGCCTGCTTATAATGGGAATACGCACATATCTGCAGAAGATGAATGGAAATGATGATGTTTCGATAAATGTGGCGTATGCAAGGCGCGCTACGCTTTTGGAGAAGAAGTCGGGCGGTACGAGAATACATTCGTTCCCGTTTAGGACGATAATTTCGCAGGACAAGACGTTTATGGAGGGGATTTACGCTATACGCGACGGGCAGAATGAGGTGTTTAGGCATACGAATTTTGACCCTGTGGAGTATTTCGCGCATAGAAGCGAAGTGTTCCCAGTGCCGGATGGCGCGGCTTATGAGCCTATGTCGCTGACTTATCAGCCTGCGACTTTAAAGGAGAGAGGGCTTACGCAGCTTGGCGATGTCAAGTATAAGACGAAGTGGTATCCGAATGGGGCGACTACGCAGGCGATGTATTTGACGGTGATGCATAGACCTGACGATAATGGGCTTGACTTTAACTTTGAGCATCAGGTGGAGGCGATTACTAAGGAGAAGTTGGAGTATTTTTACTATTATATGTGCAAGATTATGTTTAAGGGGATAGAAAATCCTGATTTGTCTATTGGGGAGATAATTAAGCTGGTATAGTAAAGCTTTGGAGAGAAATTCTTATTGCTAGAAGTGGTTTTAGTCTGGTAAAATGGCGGTATCAAAATGCGGTCATAGCGTTTTGGAGTAATATTTGAAATGTCTGGGTGCTGCAAAATATAATGAAAGGCGGATAATAAAATGTTTGATAAGTTAGCGGATATTATTGTTAATTATGTGGAGGTAAATAGGGAGGATATTAAGCCTGAGTCTAGGTTTATGGAGGATTTGGGGTTTACGTCGTTTGATTTTATGAGTATGCTTGGGGAGATTGAGGATGAGCTTGATGTGGAGATAAATCAGGAGGAGGCGGCGAATATTCGCACGGTGCAGGAGGCGGTTGAGTATTTGGAGAAGATATCATAGTGGGTATTTTTTCGGAGCTGTTATTTGTATAAAACTGGTATGTATAAAAGGTGTTCTCAACCGTCCGAATTTAGTCAAAATATATAAAAACGCGACTTGGTGCGCGATGCGAATCGTCGCTGATTTTATATATTTTGCCTAAATTCTATGTTATCGATATTGACTTGGTGAGGTATCTAATACATAGATAATTGCGGAATGTTTTCTATGCCGTCCGAATTTGTGTGAAATATACAAAAACGCGACTAGTGCGCGGGGCGAATCGTCGCTTATTTTGTATATTTCACCCAAATTCTACGTTATGAAAAAAACTTCGTAGGTATGTCTGTAATGTATGCGGTTGGGAATTTTCCTCCAAATTTTACGTTATGGATAAGACTTTGTAGAGTAATGTTGTAGGATAATGAGAAGTAGTGTAATTTTCTCTATGTATTTGATGTCGGCTTATAGCTGGTAATTGTTATAGGCAGATGAGGAGGAGTTAGTATGGTTGGACTTTGCAAAAACTTGAGGGAGCTGCTTGTGGCGGCGGAGGCTGAATTTGGTGTGCGTGATGCGTTTCGATATAAGGTAAAGGGCGCGGGCAGCGGTAAAAAGGAGATAAGCATAGAAAGCAAGAGCTATACGCAGTTAAAGTGTGACAGCGAAAAGATGTCGGCGGCTTTGGAGGCGCTTGGCGAGTTGGGGAAGCATATTGCGATAGTGGGCGCGACTTCGTATTCGTGGGTTGTGTCGTATCTGGGTACGGTAAACAGTGCGAGTGTTGCAGTGCCGCTTGATGCAAATCTGCCGGCGGAGGATTTGTGTGAGCTGATTGAGCGCGCTGATGTTACTACGCTTATTTTTGATGAGGGTAAGGAGCAGCTTGCGGAGCTTGCTGTTGAGAGGTGCGGCAATTTGAAGCATATTATATGTATGGGTGAGGCGTTTAATGACAGTCAGCTTTCTCTTTGGAAGCTGCTTGATGAGCAGGGTGAGGGCTTTGAGCGTGAGATAGAGCCGCCGCAGCTTGCGACGATTATGTTTACGTCGGGCACGACGGGCAAGAGCAAGGGCGTAATGCTTACGCATCAAAATCTTGCGGAGAACGCGACTTGTCTTGATATGGGGTTTGAGCCTAATCAGGTGCTTTTGTCGGTGCTTCCTATACATCATGCGTATTGTCTGAGTATGGATATTTTAAAGGCGCTGTCGCTTGGCAGCACTATCTGTATAAATGATTCTCTGCTCAGGGTGGCAAAGAATATAAAGCTTTTCAAACCCAATATGATGCTTATGGTGCCGCTTATGATAGAGACGCTTGCCAAAAAGCTTGAGGAAGCAGGTCCGTTGCCTGCGGCGGTAGTGAAGGCGGCGGTTTTTGGAAAGCAGTTCCACACGATATGCAGCGGCGGCGCGTACTTAAATCCCGCATATATTGGTTTGTTTGCAAAGTATGATATTGAAATCAAGCAGGGCTATGGCATGACGGAGTGCTCGCCTGTTATCAGCACGAACTATACGGGCAATACGAAAGCCGGTTCTGTAGGAAAGCTTATGCCGAATTGCGAGGCAAAGGTGGTTGACGAGGAAATCTGGGTTAAGGGCACGAGCGTAATGCAGGGCTACTATAAGATGCCGGAGGAGACGGCGCAGACGCTTGAAGACGGTTGGCTAAAGACGGGTGATTTGGGCTATGTGGACGATGAAGGCTATGTATTTCTCACGGGTCGCAAGAAAAACCTCATTATCACGCCAAACGGCGAGAACGTATCGCCTGAGGAGATTGAAAACAGGCTTGGTGAAAACAGGCTAGTGCAGGAGGTGCTCGTGCGCGAAAGCGACGGCGCTATCGAGGCAGAGATATTCCCCGACTACGAGTATGCCAAAAAGAAAAAAATAAAGGACATACAGGCAGAACTGCAAAAAATAATCGACGACTACAACAAGACCGCGCCGCTTTATAAGCGTGTATTCAGGCTCAAAGTGCGCGAGGTAGAGTTTGAAAAGAACACTACTAAAAAGATTAAGAGATTTTAAACATTACAACTTGACCCATCACATTTTACCCGCTTTATGAAACATCCCCCAACAGACACAAATTCGTTTCATAAAGCGGGGTTTTTATAATTATGATAAAATCCTCAATTTTTGGGAACATTAACTTGCATAAAGCAGAAAATGTTCTATTCAAAAACGGAGGTATTTTATTATGGAAGAAAATAAAGCTCTCGGCAGGTCAAGCATAAGTTTCGGCGAGCCCCCGCTCATAATGAGCAGCGGCTCAATAGTAGGACAGATGGAAAACGAGGGACCGCTTGCAGGCTGTTTTGACAAGGTGAGCGATGATAAAAACGACATGTTTGGCGAAGATTCATGGGAAAAAGCAGAAAGTGCCCTACAAAAAGAAGCAATCGCCATAACACTTGAAAAAGCAGGTTTAGAGGCTACTGCAGTGCGCTATCTGTTTGCAGGAGATTTGCTGGGACAGACAATAGCAAGCTCGTTTGGCGTGCTTGATTACAATATACCATACATGGGCCTGTACGGTGCATGCTCTACGTGCGGCGAGGCACTATGCGCCGGAGCTATGACAGTAGCGGCAGGCTATGCGGACACAGTAATGTGCCTCACGTCGAGCCATTTCGCAAGCGCACAGAAAGAATTTCGCTATCCACTCGAATACGGAGGTCAAAGACCACTCTATGCCTCATGGACAGTCACAGGCAGCGCAGGCTTTCTCGTCCAATCACAGACAGCAAGTCAAAATCCCAGCAAAGCTGCCAAAAACTGCTATGGCTGTAAAATCGCAATAACAGGCATTACCATAGGCAAAATTGAAGACTTTGGTATCAAGGATTCATTCAACATGGGCTGCGCAATGGCCCCCGCCGCCGCCTGGACAATCACCACCAACCTAAAAGATTTCGGCAGAACCGCAGACAACTACGACGCTATCTTTACAGGCGACCTGGGCAGCGTTGGCAGCGAAGCACTCTACACACTCCTCGATGAGCAAAAAATCGACATCCGCCCCCGACACTATGACTGCGGCACACTCATCTATGACCTAAATTCACAGGACGTCCACGCAGGCGGCAGCGGCTGCGGCTGTTCCGCCGTAGTGCTCTCAGCCCACATCCTGCACAAAATCGAACAAGGCCAGTGGCAACGCATACTTTTCATTCCCACAGGTGCCCTCCTAAACAAGACTACTTTCAACGAAGGCCAAAACGTCCCCGGCATAGCCCACGCCGTAATAATCGAAAAATTAAACCATTAAATTTTGCCAATCTCCATCATTCGCAAAAAAAGCGAAACTCAAAAAAGGCGAAGCCGTGGAACAGCCATATACCCCCTCAGACCATTGGAAAGCGTCGGCACTTAGCGAAATAAGCGTTAAAAGCGTAGCTCCTTTTAACGCGCAATTGAGCTTAGTGTCCGCTACGCTTTCCACAGAGCGCAAGCGCGTCTGAGGGGGTATATGGCTGTTCCACGGCCCCCCCCCCACGGACGAGAAAAAAACCAGTCCTCCCTCCCCAAATCAAAATAAAACTTTTTTAAATACCCACTTTAACCCCCTCCCAAACTATGCTATAATAAAAACGTTCATCAAAAACCCCTAATCCAACACAAAAAAACCAGGAGGCCCCCAAAATGCGTCAAATGGAGTTTAAAATGGAGCGCCCCGGACTTGTGAACGAAGGCGACACAGTCACAGTCACAGAAGGCAGCCTCCCAAGCAGCTATTATTACACAATAAACCCCGCCGTTGCAATGTCAGGCAACATCCCATTCAGAGAACGCCTAAACGCGAGCGAGGGCAAAATCATATCAATAAAAGAAAACGAACGCGGATATTACATTACCGTGGAATTTGACGAATAGCACACTCTTTTCGCTGCCCGAACAGCGTGAAAAGATAAATACAAATATAAATAAAGAAAAGAGGTAATTACAAAATGAAAAAAATAAGCACAGACAAAGCACCAGCGGCAATAGGACCGTACTCACAGGCAATCGAGGCAGGCGGGTTCCTGTTTGCGTCAGGACAGATACCCATTAATCCCGCAACAGGCAATGTCGAGGCAGAGGGCATCACGGCTCAGGCAGAGCAGTCGATGAAAAACGTAGGTGAAATACTAAAAGCGGCAGGCTTAACATACGATAACGTGGTAAAAACTACATGCTATCTTGCCGAAATCGCGGATTTTGCCGCATTTAATGAAGTGTACGCCAAATATTTCACTCAGAACCCCGCCAGGAGCTGCGTAGCCGTAAAAGACCTCCCCAAAGGTGTGCTTTGCGAGGTAGAGGTAACAGCGTACCGTGAGAATTAAAAATATAATACTTATAGGAATGCCCGGCGCAGGCAAAAGCACCATAGGCGTAGTGCTCGCCAAAAATCTCGGTATGTCTTTTATCGACGCGGATTTAGTCATACAGGAGCAGGAGGGCAAAAAACTTCATGACATCATAGAAGAATGCGGCGAGGACGGCTTTGTAGAAATAGAAGGACGCGTAAATTCATCACTTACCCCTAAGACGGCAGTGATAGCCACAGGCGGCAGCGTAGTCTACAGCCCGAAAGCCATGGAGCATTTCAGACAGATTGGGCTGATATGCTATCTAAAGCTGTCCTGCCAAAGCATAGCGGAGCGCCTTGGCGATTTGTCGGAGCGCGGCGTAGTGCTTGGAAAGGGGCGTACCTTGCAGGATTTGTACGATGAGCGCGTGCCTTTGTATGAAAAATACGCAAACATCACGCTTGACTGCGAGAACAAAAATATACGTGAGATAGTTGTCGAGCTTTCCAAATGGATAGAGAAACTCCGCTAAAAAGATAATGTATGCATAAAAGATAAAAAAATCCACATACTTTTCAGTAGACGGCGTGCGCCGTTAATATCATGAAAGGTATGTGGTTTTTATTATGATGGATTATATAAACGCATTTTGGATAGGCGGAGCGATATGCGCACTGGCGCAGATATTTCTTGACCGCACTAAAATGCTGCCTGGGCGCGTGATGGTACTCTTGGTGTGCCTTGGCGCATTTATAAGCTTTTTGGGACTGTACGAGCCGTTTGCCGAATACGCAGGCGCAGGAGCAAACGTCCCACTTTTAGGCTACGGAAATATACTCATGAAAGGAATAAAAGAGGCGGTTGACAAGGACGGTTTTATAGGACTTTTTAAAGGCGGTTTCACAAACGGAGCAGTAGGCTGCAGCGCAGCGCTTGTTTTTGGGTACCTCGCAAGCCTCGTATTTAAGTCAAAGGTAAAAAAAGCTTAAGCGGCAGGCACTATTCCTCAAAATCAATCCCCATATCGGTGAAAAGCTTGCGCACATACGCATCCCAGATACGCTCGGCGCTCTTGTCCATTATAAAAGTATCAAAAGCAATGCCGGTTACGCAACTTACGCGGGCATTCTCATAGCGCACATTAATCACAAATGAGCGTATCAAGTTCGCCGCCACTTCGCATTCGTCGTCGCCCGCAAGCTTTTCCACGAGTTTTCGACTGGCTCTTAACGTCACACGAAACGCCACAGGCGTCTTTTTGCCTTTAATAAGCTGAAAGCACACAGGCCGAATATCGCGCCATTTGGAAAACTCTGAAAGCCCGTCACTCTCACTCAACTCTTTAATCTCATCATCACTGAAAAATTCCCTCACAATACGCCCGTCAATATGAAAAGCATTAAAGGTAGTCACAGCCGCCTCCTCAACTTCAAAATCATCAAATCCACTATTGACCAAAAGCATATTCATAAAATTCTTTGTATTCTTAATTTGCAGCGCAATCATAAAATCCCCCGATATATTTTTAAAGTCTTGGTAAATATCACAAAAATTCACAATACAGGTAATATAGCATAAAGAAAAACTAAAAAACATCTTAATTTTAACATAAACATAACAATATGTAAAATACCTCTTTTCAAAAACATAACAATGTGCTACTATGTAATATAGTAATCAAAACTGCATAAAATGGTTAATAAAAATGGAAGGTGTAATTATATGAGCTATAAAATAATACTTGACAGCTGCGGAGAACTGCCAAAGGACTTAAAGGATGACCCGCGTTTTGAGCGCGTACCGCTAACGCTTATAGTGGGCGACACATACGAAAAGCTTGACGATGAAAACTTTGACCAAAGAGAATTTCTCGACGCCGTAGCAGCCTGTCCCACATGCCCCAAATCGGCATGTCCCTCGCCGGAGCGGTACATGCAGTCATATCAGACAGCTGCGGACCATGTATATGCGATAGCGCTGTCCTCGCAGCTTAGCGGCAGCTACAATAGCGCTGTCCTCGGCAAAAAGCTTTACCACGAAAAATTCGGCAAAAAGGATATCTGCGTAGTGGACTCAAAATCAGCCTCATGCGGACAGACACAGATTTTATACAAGATAGTCGAATGGGAGGAGGCAGGTTTCTCATTTGATGAAATCACAAAAAAAATTGAGGAGTACGTAAAAGGACTGCATACCTATTTTGTCCTCGAAAACCTTGAAACCCTGAGAAAAAACGGACGCCTTTCATCGGTAAAGGCATTTGTGGCGTCGACGCTTAATATCAAACCCGTGATGGGCGCAGACCAAGGCACGATAATACAGCTCGGACAGGGTTTAGGAATGAAGAAAGCGCTTGCCAAAATGGTAGAATACGCCATTAAAGACGCGGTGGACACTGAAAAAAAGGCGGCTATGATTTCACACTGCAATAATCCGAGTGCAGCACAAAGCGTAAAAGAACAGCTTGAGGAAAAGGCAAAATTCGCTAAAATCCAGATTATGGACACAGGCGGCATAAGCAGCATGTACGCAAACGACGGAGGAGTAATCCTTACGATATAATTTTACGTCATTGTACTGTCAATGCTTGCCTTGTGCATTTTAAATTTTCTGCTGTTGAACAAGGATATACGAAAAGCGCGGTAATCCAGCATTATTATGGTGAAGGGCATTACTATGCTCACATATTTGAAATTCACGAAACAGTCCTTGTTTATGAGCTTAAACTCATCATGCGGCTCAAGGATTTGCCTAATTGCGGAAATATCATCGTCTGTCTCTAAGGCAGTCCCTCCGGAAATGAACAGCGTATATTTGCCGCTTGCGTTTGGATTATCCGACGGTACGGCATACATAAGCTGGTCTTTTGGCACAGGCTGTACCATGCCGTTTATATGCACAGGCAAGGTTACGACATTTCCCAATACGTTTTTATCTCCCAATGCCAGAAATTCCGGCAAGGGGTCTGGAATGTACGGCTTTTTTGCATGGATTACATACGGCGGCAGATTTTTAAGAGCGGTATAGTCATATTTTGATGAATACAGCACCAGTGGGGCATTAAACCCCATTTCATCGAGACGTCCGATAATCTCTTTTACAAGCCCCTCGCGTGAGCACATATCCATAAAGACAATGTTGTATTTCAGCGGATTTTTCAAGAAATGTTCTTTGTCGCCAAACGATTCGATATACAGAATATTCGGAGTCCCGGAGCGTTTGTCCGATTCCCTTGAAAGCAGCCTCTCTAAGTGTTTTCTGTCAGCTACATTGTCATCGCAAACCGCAACGTGCATAAATTATTCCTCCCAACAAAATGATATCAACCGCAGACTACAAAGGCGGTATTCTACATGATAGAAAATTCGACAGGTCCGAACCAGATAAATGCCGCTACCGCCGCTGCCTCCAGCACAAGAATGGCGGGCATGCCATACACAAAATACCAGTGCTTTGTCTTATGGTGAAAAAATCTCATGCCTATAATCGAACCAAGGCTGCCGCCGATAATTGCGACGACAAAAAGGGTAGACTCTGAAATCCTCCAGAGTCTTTTTACCGCTCTATGCTTGTCAATTCCCATAAGCGCAAATCCAATGATATTCATAATCAATAAATAAGACGCAATAATTCCAATTACAACCATATGTCAGCATTTCACCCTTTTTAAATCACAACATTACAGCTCTTAATTTGCTGTTTATTTATATTGTCAATCAGTTTTTTCCATTTTCGTTCTGCTGCATCTTCATGGCGCGAACCTTGCATGAAAGTCCGAACAGGTTGATAAAGCCCTCGGCGTCGTGGTGGTCGTACAAATCGCCGGTAGTAAACGACGCAATGCTTTCATTATATAAGCTGTAAGGACTTGTCTCGCCGGCCTTGACGATATTGCCCTTGTAAAGCTTAAACTTAACCTCGCCTGTAACATATTCCTGCGTTTTTTCAATAAACGCTTGAATAGCCTCGCGTTTGGGAGTGAACCATTTGCCCTCATATACAGTGTCTGCAAGCTTGTTGCCCATTTCTTTTTTCAGCGTGTATGTATCGCGGTCGAGAATAAGCTCCTCAAGCTGCTGATGAGCCTCCATGAGAATAGTGCCGCCGGGGGTTTCGTATACGCCGCGCGATTTCATGCCTACTACGCGGTTTTCGACAATGTCCACAATGCCTATGCCGTGCTTGCCGCCGAGTTTGTTCAGTTCCCTGATAATGTCGGAAACTTTCATCTTTTTGCCGTTTACTGATGTCGGCACGCCTTTTTCAAACGTCATAGTTACGTATTCACCCTCGTCGGGCGCCTTTTCAGGTGTGGTGCCAAGCACAAGGAGATGGTCGTAATTCGGCTCGTTTGCAGGGTCCTCAAGCTCCAAGCCCTCATGGCTTATGTGCCAGATATTCCTGTCGCGGCTGTATGATGAGTCCGCAGAGAAAGGCAGATGTATGCCATGCGCCTTGCAGTATTCAATCTCGGACTCGCGTGAATCCATAGTCCACTTGTCATTTCTCCAAGCGGCAATAATCTTGATATCGGGCGCGAGCGCCTTTATGCCAAGCTCGAAACGTATCTGGTCGTTGCCCTTTCCAGTAGCGCCGTGGCAGATAGCCGTAGCGCCCTCTTTTCTTGCAATCTCCACAAGTTTCTTTGCGATAAGGGGCCTTGCCATTGAAGTGCCGAGAAGATATTTGTTTTCGTATATGGCGTTTGCCTGTACGCAGGGAACGATATACTCATCGCAAAATTCGTCGACTACATTCTCAATGTAAAGCTTTTCGGCGCCGCAGGATTTTGCCCTTTCCTCGAGCCCGTCAAGCTCCTCCTCCTGACCGCAGTCAACGCAGACGCAGATTACCTCGTAATCAAAATTTTCCTTAAGCCAGGGAATGATGGCGGTAGTGTCCAGACCGCCCGAATAAGCAAGTACAACCTTTTCTTTCATAGAAATCAATCCTCCGTTTTTTTTATTTTTATATTTTGCCGCCTTAGTGGTTTAAATAACAACAAAAACGCGTCCGTTCTCCACGCGGCGGCATAAATTTCGGACTTAAAACAAATATACATCATTATCTAACATAAATCAAGTGAAAATTTATGCATTATTTATGCGAAAGCTATGGGCAAATTTGAATAAAATAAATGAAATAAAAGCTAAGCGAAAATAAAATAATGAATATTATGCGCGACAAAAGCATAAAAATACAACGCGGTACAAAAATACCAAGATTTATTGATAAATACCCCCTTTTTTGTTATACTAACTACACAGACACAGAAAAATAATTTTATATATTTTATTCTGAAAGAGAGGTATTTCTATGTCATATGAAATGCTGGAAAAAGAGCTTAAAGATTTGCCGGAGGCGAGTCTTAATGATTTGATTGAGTATATAAAGTTTTTAAAATTTAAGCTTTTAAATGCGGGCGATAATTTATCCGACGCATCTTCCGCTGCTGTAGAAAGAAAACATTCTCAAAGAAAATTAGGCGTTTTGCAGGGGACATTTGTCATGAGTGATGACTTTGACGAAACTCCGGACTGCTTTAAGGAGTATATGTAATATGTATTTGTTGGACACGCATACGTTGCTTTGGGCATTGTTTGATGAAAATTCGCTGTCAGAGAACGCTAAAAAAATTATTTTGGATGACAATGACATATTTGTAAGCATTGCGTCGTTATGGGAAATAGCCATAAAACAGAGTATAGGGAAATTACAGATAAATGAATCTATCGAAACTATTGCTCGAATATGTGATGAGGAGGATTTTTATATGCTTTCCATAATGCCTGTACATTTGGATTATCTAAAGCAGCTCCCACGTATACATGGGGACCCTTTTGATAGGCTTATTATATCACAGGCAGTTTCGGAAAAGCTTATTATTGTTACAAAAGATTCCAAAATTCCGTTATATGGAATTAAAACAATATGGTAGTTAAACAGCCTTTGCACATTTTTGATGTGGAGGCTGTTTTTTTGCCGTGTCAGATTTACAGCTTGACAAATCCGCCTGAAAGTGTAAAATAAACACATGACTGAATAATATGCACAAATAATGAATAAAAATACAGGAATTAATTTCACACAAAAACAGTTGTTTTTCCGCCGATAATATACTATTATATAAATATTGCGGCTAACGGGAAATTTAGGATTATAGAAATGGGGTAGCGCACAAATGGTAAGATTGATGACTATAGCCGATTATGAGCAGGTACACGCGCTTTGGATGCGGATAAAGGGCTTTGCGATACGCAGCATAGACGACTCACGGGAGGGCGTTGAAAAATTTATAAAACGTAATCCGAACACGAGTGTAGTGGCGGTTGAGGACGACAGGATTGTAGGCGCGATACTTTGCGGACATGACGGCAGGAGAGGCTGTCTGTATCATGTATGCGTGGACCCTGATTACCGCAGACGCGGCATAGGTAAGTCGATGGTGGTGTTTTGCATGGATGCGCTAAAAAAAGAGGGGATAAATAAGGTAAGTCTTATTGCTTTCACCAAGAATGATATAGGAAATGCGTTTTGGCATAATGTAGGCTGGGTACAGCGCGAGGACCTGAATTATTACGATTTTGTCTTAAACAGAGAAAATATAGAGGCATTTAATAATTAGGCAATGAACACGGTATATGTGAGAATTTAACTTTTTAATAAGTATACAGTAGAGATGGAGGAATTGTTATGGAAATAATAAAGGGTGGCGTGACAGCAGCGAAAGGCTTTGAGGCAGCAGGCGTAGAGGCGCAGATAAAGTATACGGATAGAGTTGACATGGCGCTGGTATACAGCACAGCTCCGTGCAAGGTGGCGGGCACATTTACCACAAACGTAGTAAAGGCAGGCCCAGTAATCTGGGACAGGGACATAGTGCAAAAAAGCCCATACGCACAGGCAGTAGTAGTAAACACGGGCATAGCAAACGCCTGCACAGGGCAGCAAGGCTTGGATTATTGCAGACAGGAGGCACAGACAGCGGCAGCGCTTTTAAACATTCCCGAAAATGCGGTACTCGTGGGCTCTACAGGCGTTATCGGCAAGCAGCTCCCGATAGACCGCATAAAGACAGGCATTGAGAAACTTGTAAAAGCTAAATCTGACACCACAGAGGCAGGCTCCATGGCAGCGAAAGGGATTATGACTACAGACACGGTGAGCAAGGAGATAGCGGTAAGCTTTGAAATAAACGGCAAAAAAGTCACTCTCGGCGGCATGTCCAAAGGTTCAGGCATGATACACCCCAACATGTGCACAATGCTCGCCTACATCACCACAGACGCTGCAATCAGCAAAGAGCTTTTGCAGGAGGCGCTAAGCGCGAGCGTCACAGACACCTACAACATGATATCCGTTGACGGCGACACCTCTACTAACGATACCTGCCTGATACTTGCAAACGCCCTCGCAGGCAACGACGAAATCACACAAAAAGGCGAAGCCTACGACAAATTTTGCGAAGCCCTCAACTATGTAAACACTTTCCTCGCAAAAAAAATGGCAGGCGACGGCGAAGGCGCGACAGCCCTGTTTGCGACAAAGGTATATAATGCCCCCACAAAACAAGACGCGAAAACCCTCGCCAAATCCGTAATCGGCTCAAACCTCACCAAAGCCGCAATCTACGGACACGACGCCAACTGGGGCAGAATATTGTGCGCTCTAGGCTACTCCGGCGTACAATTCGCCCCCGAAAAAGTTGACGTATTCGTAGAAAGCAAAGCAGGCAAAATCCAGCTCTGCCAAAACGGCCTAGAAGCAGACTATAGCGAAGAACAAGCCACAAAAATCCTCTCCGAACCCGAAGTCACAGTCCTCGTAGACATGAAAAACGGCACCTCCGAAGCCACAGCCTGGGGCTGCGACCTAACCTACGATTACGTAAAAATAAACGCTGACTACAGAAGCTAAATCTAAATATTTAATCCATAAAAAATAAGTTAATGTCCAATAAAAAAGACAAATAATTTATTAAACAAAAAGTCCAGTATACAAAATGTAAATAAAATAAAGATACAAAGAAACATCAACATTCCAACAACCTAGCCTGTCTGCGACCATACACCTCTGTCAGAACCTTGGAAAGCGTCGGCACTTAGCGAAACAAGCTGCAAAAGCGTAGCTCCTTTTGCAGCACAGTTGAGCTTAGTGTCCGCTACGCTTTCCACAGAGTGAAAACGTGTCTGACAGAGGTGTATGGTCGCAGACGGGCGACCTGTCAGAAAATCAAATCAAACCGAAAAGAGGTATCAACAAAAAATGAATGAACAAGACATGAACAAAATATTATCCAAAGCAGAAGTCCTAATCGAAGCCCTCCCCTACATACAGCAGTTCAACAGAAAATACATAGTAGTAAAATACGGCGGCAGCGCCATGAGCAACGCAGAACTTCAAAAAAACGTCATAAAAGACGTCACCCTCCTAAAACTCGTAGGCTTTAAACCAATAATCGTCCACGGCGGCGGCAAAGAAATCAGCCGCTGGGTAGAAAAAGTCGGCAAAGAACCAAAATTCGTAAACGGCTTGCGCGTCACAGACGATGAAACAATGGAAATCGCAGAAATGGTACTGAACAAAGTAAACAAAAGCCTAGTCACCATGGTGCAAGAGCTCGGCGTAAAAGCAGTCGGCGTAAGCGGCAAAGATGGCGGACTTTTGAAAGTAGAAAAAAAATATTCCGACGGTCAGGACATAGGCTTTGTAGGCGACATCAAGGAAGTAAATCCCAAAGTGCTGTTTGACCTGATAGAAAAGGACTTCCTTCCAATCGTAGCGCCCATAGGCTTTGATGATAATTTCCAGACATACAACATCAACGCCGATGACGCCGCATGCGCCGTAGCCAAAGCAGTCGGCGCAGAAAAACTCGCGTTCCTCACGGACATAGAGGGACTTTATAAGGACATCAACGATAAATCCTCATTTATATCAAGACTTTCAGCCTCAAAAGCAGACGCGCTTATAGAGGAAGGCTTTATCGGCGGAGGCATGCTGCCCAAACTCAATAATTGCACAGACGCGATACGAAACGGCGTAAACAGAGTACATATACTCGACGGACGCATTCCCCATTGCCTGCTGCTTGAAGTATTTACACGAAAAGGCATAGGCACAGCGATAATACGCGATGAAGACGTAGGAAATATGTAGAGACGAAAGACAATTGAATAAAGTCTCTCAAATGCGTGATATAATATAACAGAAACGGAGTGAAAATAATGGAAACAATGAAACAATACATTGATGACGCGGAAGCAGCGCTCTTACACACATACAACCGCTACCAGATAGTCTGGGACAAGGGCGATGGCATGTATATGTATGACATTGAGGGCAAAAAGTACCTTGACTTTGTGGCAGGAATAGCGGTATTTGCACTCGGCTACAACAACAAGGCATACAACGACGCGCTCAAAGCACAGATAGACAAAGTAATCCACACGTCAAACTACTATTATAATATCCCCGCGATAGAGGCGGCAAAAAAGCTAAAAAGAATATCCCAGATGGATAGAGTATTCTTCACAAACAGCGGCGCGGAGGCAGTCGAGGGCGCATTAAAGGCGGCAAAAAAATACGCGTATCTGCGCGACGGCAGCACGGACCACGAGATAATAGCAATGAACCATTCATTTCATGGCAGAACCATGGGCGCGCTTTCCGTCACAGGCAACCCGCACTACCGCGAGGCGTTTGAACCGCTTATCGGCGGCGTAAAATTCGCCGATTTCAACGATTTTGACAGCGTAAAAGCACAGGTTACAAGCAAAACCTGCGCGATAATAATGGAAACCGTTCAGGGCGAGGGCGGCATTTACCCCGCAGATGAGAAATTCTTAAAAAATGTCCGCGAGCTCTGCGATAAAAATGACATTCTACTTATCCTCGACGAAATCCAGTGCGGCATGGGCAGGACAGGCTATATGTACGCATGGCAGAAATACGGCGTAAAGCCTGACATAATGACGACGGCAAAGGCGGTAGGCTGCGGCGTGCCAGTCGGCGCGTTTATGATGACTGAAAAAGTGGCGGCACAGTCGCTTACAAGCGGCGACCACGGCACGACCTACGGCGGCAATCCGCTTGCGTGCGCGGCCGTTTCCAAGGTGATAGATTTATTTGAAGAAATGGACATACTAAATAATGTAAAGCAGACAGGCGATTATCTCTATAAAAAGCTTGATGCACTTGCGGCAAAATGCCCCGCAGTCAAGGCGCACAGAGGAATAGGGCTGATACAGGGCTTAGAGTTTGATAAATCCGTCGGCGGCATAATACTGAGCGCGATAGACAAGGGACTTTTACTGATAAACGCGGGTGCTAATATTATCCGCTTTATCCCGCCGCTTATTGCCACAAAAGAAAATGTTGACGATATGCTTGCAATTTTAGAGGAAAGTATCAATGAAAACTAAGTATAAAAAACAGCTTGTGTATGCGCTTGTGATTTTATTTTTAATAGCGGCTCTGATGGTCGCATATTTCTGGTTTACGGAAAATTCATCGGACGGCTCCACTCCAAGCCTTGGAGGAATGAAAAAAGAAACTCTTATCGTATGGTACACTGACGACGCGCTCACGGAGTTTCTCAATAACCGCGCTTTGGCTTTTTATGATGAGACGGATATTCGCGTGGAAACAAAGCTTGTATCAGGGCTTGAATACCTTGAGGAGATAAACAGGACAAGCATATATGAGCAGGACAAGCTGCCTGACATCTATATACTGACAAACGACTCGCTTGAAAAGGCGTACCTTGCGGGGCTTGCCGATGACATTTCGGATATGGGCATAGTCACGTCCGACAACTTTGACGAGGCCGCCGTAAACGCCGTGTCGTACAATGGCAAAATCTTGGGCTGTCCGCTTTATTTTGAGACAAGCGCGCTGCTTTACAACAAAACTTATCTGGAGCAGATAGCGGCGCAGACAAATGAGGCAAACGCATCCAATCAGGCGGCGCAATCTTCTGAAAACGTGGAAAATACAGAGGGGTCAGAGACCGATGTAGCAGAGCAGCCCGAAAATGTGCTGTCGGCGGAGGACCTGATACCGTCCACGATAGCGGATATTTTGAATATAGCCGATAACTATTCAACGCCTGAAAATGTTGAATACTTTTTCCGCTGGGATGTTTCCGACATTTTCTACAATTACTTTATAATAGGAAATTATATCACGGCAGGCGGGGAAGCAGGCGATGATAAAAACAATTTTGACATTTACAATACGGATTCGATAGGCAGCTTGGAGGTATACCAGGAGCTTAGCCAGTTCTTTTCGATAGATATAAAGGAGACAAGCTATGACAGCATCATGCAGGAGTTCCTTGACGGAAAGACTATATACACCATAGCGACAAGTGACTGCATAGCAAGGCTCAACGATGCGGCGCAAAACGGCAATTTCCCGTATGAGTATGGCATTACGAAACTGCCCGACATAAACAGCGAGCTTACGACAAGAGGAATGTCCGTGACAGATGCGCTTGTGATAAACGGTTATTGTACACACAAGGAGTCGGCAAAGCGGCTTGTTGAATATCTGTCAAAAAATTCGGGTAATGACCTTTATACAATGACAGGCAAGATTTCTGCGCTTAAGCAGGGGGAATATGATGACAGCCACATAGAGGCGTTTGTGCGCAATTACGCAATATCCGTGCCTATGCCTAAGCTGGTGGAGACGAGCAATTTCTGGATTGAGCTAGAGACATGCTTTGCCCGCGTCTGGGACGGCGAGGACCCGAACGAGCAGCTTAAGGCGCTTTCGGAAAAAATAAAATCACAACTTGCGGGTGAACCAGTGACCGAGGAGGCGATTTCTTCGCCTGATGTAAAGCTTATAAATGCCGTTGAGTACGAGGACAGCGGAGAAACGGCGGCTACTACTGAATAATTTTATTAAAAAAATCCAATCATAATGGAAAAGCATTTAAAATGCGTAGCCTGCGGGCGGCGCGGAAATGAGGGAATTTATGATTGGATTTTTTATTGCCCTGATTTCGGGGACACTGATGAGCATTCAGGGAGTGTTTAACACTAAGGTCACGGAGGCGACAAGCATTTGGGTGGCAAATTCGTTTGTACAGCTTACGGCGCTGGCCGTGTGCCTGGCGGCTTGGGCGTTTTCGGATAGGACTTCGTTTAAGGGAATACTTGATGTAGAGCCGAGGTACTTTTTGCTGGGCGGAGTGATTGGGGCGTTTATTACGCTTACGGTCATTAAGAGCATGGATGCGCTGGGGCCTGCCAAGGCCGTGATGCTGATTGTCATTGCGCAGCTTATTGTGGCTTATGTGATTGAGCTGTTTGGGATGTTTGGGGTGGAAAAGCAGCCGTTTAGCTGGCGCAAGCTTATCGGAGCGCTTGTGGCGATTGGCGGTTTTGTGCTGTTTAAGTGGTGAAATGTAAAAATTAATTCTTGTAATAATTTATGATATAGAATAGAATAAATAGTGAGATAGCATAGAGGGACCTTTATCCGTAAGAAGGGTAGGGGAGCTATTGTGAAAAATATAATAAAATATACGTCGGTCGTGCTGGCGGCGGCACTGGTGCTTTGCGCCTGCGGTCAAAATGCGTTTGTCAGCGGCGAAGATGAGGTGCTTGTGCAGCTTGAGGGAGCTGACAGCGTTTTGACAGATGAGACGGCGGCTTATGCGGAAACTACTGACAGCGCGGAAGCGGAGCAGGACTTGGAAACGGTTTCGGCCTCGACATCGGCGGATGTCGCGCAGATATACGTGTATGTATGCGGAGCAGTGAAAAGTGCGGGCGTATACAGCGTGGCGCGTGGCAGCAGGCTTTATGAGGTGGTAGAGCTTGCGGGCGGTTTTACGGACGACGCTGACGAGACTTGTCTTAATCTTGCCAGAGAGGTGCAGGATGGAGAGCAGCTTGTGGTGCTCACTAAGGAGGAACGTGCAATGATGCCGGTACAGCAGGCAGGGCAGGTCATGGCGGAGGGCAGCGCATCTGCGGAGGGACTTGTAAACATTAACACGGCGACTGCGGCAGAGCTTACATCAATATCGGGCATAGGCGCATCGAGGGCTCAGGCGATAATCGAATACCGCGAAAAGAATGGCGGCTTTAAGTCGATAGATGACATAAAAAAGGTGGACGGCATAAAGGATGGGCTTTTTTCTAAGATAAAGGATAAGATTACTGTTTAATAAGACATGAAAAACGAAATAAAATTATAGGCGGCCGCTGCATGGCGGATAGCAGAATGAGAGGGAAAAATGGCAAAGAAGGTATTGGTAGTTGACGACGAGAAGCTTATCGTGAAAGGTATACGCTTTAGTTTGGAGCAGGACGATATGGAAGTTGACTGCGCCTATGACGGCGAAGAAGCGCTTGAAATGGCGAAAAATAACAAGTACGACCTTGTGCTCCTGGATATAATGCTGCCGAAGCTTACGGGGCTTGAAGTGTGCCAGCAGATACGTGAGTTTTCGGATGTGCCGATAGTGATGCTCACTGCCAAGGGCGAAGATATGGATAAGATAATGGGACTTGAATACGGGGCGGACGACTATATCACAAAGCCATTTAATATTTTGGAAGTAAAAGCGCGCATAAAGGCGATAATGCGCCGCACATCCGCTAAGAGCGAGCCGCCTAAGAAATCTCAGATAATAGAAGCGGGCGACTTGAAGCTTGACTGTGACGGCAGGCGCCTGTACATAAAAGGAGTGGAAATAAATCTTACAGCCAAGGAATTTGACCTGCTGGAACTGCTGGTATTAAATCCCAACAAGGTGTACAGCCGTGAAAATTTGCTAAAACTGGTATGGGGAGCAGATTATCCGGGAGATGTCCGCACTGTGGACGTACATATCAGGCGGCTGCGCGAGAAGGTGGAGGACAGTCCGAGCGAGCCAAAATATGTTCATACGAAGTGGGGAGTAGGGTACTACTATAAGTAAGAAAGGCATGACACGGGCGTGGACAATCCATTGATAAAAATTAAAAAATTTAAGGGTATAAGAAGTCTTAGCATAAGGATTTTCCTGATAATAATGATAGCGGGACTTATCCCCTGCGTCATACTTCATCATGGCATACTGGGGCGCTATATGGACAATGCGGTCACTGTGAAGACAAACGAGGTGCAGACGCAGGTGAGGATTATCGCGGACCATCTGACTACATACAATTATCTTCTTGACAACAGCAGTGAAGTGGTTAATGCGGAGCTTTCGCAGCTTTCCAACCTGTATGACGGCAGAGTGCTTATCGTCAATGGCAGTCTGCGTATTATAAAGGATACATATGCCATAAGCGAGGGCAAGACACTTATATCGGAGGAGATTATAAAGTGCTTAAAAGGCGGCGGCATTTCGAGCAGCCTGCGCGATGAGCGCTACATAGAGATAATAGTTCCCATTGAGGAAAAGCAGGATGATGTTTCACGCATAATCGGCGTAATGCTCACCAGTGTGTCAATGGAGGGCATACTTTCAAGCTATGAGTATCTGCAGAGCAGGGCGCTGCTCATAGAGATACTTGCGCTGGTTATTATATTTGGGATTGCTGTGTTTATGAGCCGTTTCATACTGCGCCCGTTTGACAAGATTACGGATGCGATAAATGAGGTGAAGAACGGTTTTACAGATGAGGAGATAAAGGTCACGGATTGTCTGGAGACGGAGCGCATAGGCGATGCCTTTAATCAGCTTATGGGCAGGATGAGGGCGCTTGATGCATCCAGACAGGAGTTTGTCTCAAATGTATCGCATGAGCTGAAAACGCCGCTTGCATCCATGAAAGTGCTGGCTGATTCGCTGCTTGCGCAGGAGGATGTGCCTGCAGAGCTTTACCGTGAGTTTATGGAGGATATTACCACTGAGATAGACAGGGAAAACAAGATTATTACGGATTTGCTTTCGCTGGTGAAGATGACGCGTACCGCGGCGGATATGAATGTGGAAGTGGTAGACATAAATGCGCTGCTGGAGCTTATGCTGAAACGGCTGGGACCTATTGCGGCAAGGGCGAATATAAAGCTTATATTTGAGAGCCGCAGGCAGGTAAACGCGGAGGTTGATGAAGTTAAGCTGACTTTGGCACTGTCTAATCTGGTGGAAAACGGTATTAAATATAATACGGAGAATGGCTGGGTGAAAGTGGTGCTGGATGCGGACCACCAGTATTTCAGCGTGGAAGTGTCGGACAGTGGGATTGGAATTCCGAAAGAGGCGATTGAGCACATATATGAGCGGTTCTATCGTGTGGATAAGTCACATTCGAGAGAAATAGGCGGTACGGGGCTTGGGCTTGCCATCACGCGGAGTGCGATACTTATGCACCGCGGTTCTATTTTGGTGGATAGCGAGGAAGGTAAAGGGACTTCCTTTACGGTCAAAATTCCGTTGACGTATATTGCCAGTTAGGTTTCTGCTTAGTCTGTGCGGATTTTGCGGTTATCGTTATTCGGTTTTGGTTTGGAAGTGGAGAGAAATATGGGCGTGAAATCAATAATGAGGTATATGGTCTTCACATTTGCGGCTGTGCTGTGTATCGTGGCGCTGGGAGCCTGCGGGGCTGAAAATAAGAACGGCGGTACGCCTGTGGAGATTTCGTATCTGAATAATGATGAGACAAAGCTTGTGAAAGAGACGCATTATTTACAGGGTGCGGATGTGAAAGAGATGATTGTCGAGGTGCTGACGCTTCTTTGCTGTGTGCCTGAGAACAAGGAACTTAAAGCGACGATTGCGAGCAATATAAATGTTGTCAGTTATTCTTTTGACGGCGAGCAGGTGACGGTCTCGTTGGGTGAGAAGTACAGGGATTTGTCGAGGACGACGGAGGTGCTTACGAGAGCCGCGATTGTGAGAAGTCTTACGTCAGTACCCGAGGTGAATTGTGTACTGCTTACCATAAACGGTGAGCCGCTTATGGACGGGAGCGGGACGCCTGTAGGAGTTATGACGGCCGATATGTTTGTGGACAGCGCCGGGACGCGCCAGGTTGAGGCTGCCAGCAAGGTTACTTTGAAGCTTTATTTTGCGAATGAGGACGGAGACGGACTTGTCGAGATTAACAGGGAGCTTGCGCATGACGCCGACGTTTCTAATGTGCCTATGGAGAGACTGGTGATAGAACAGCTTATCAGCGGACCTGTGAATGACGAGTCTTATCCTACCGTTAATCCTGATACCAAGATTTTGGGAGTTACTGTCAGGGATGGGGTTTGCCATGTTGACTTTGACGGGACGTTTATGACGCCAATCAACAATGTGTCCAGCGATGTGACGATTTATTCGATTGTCAATTCTTTGGCGGAGCTTAGCAATATAAATAAGGTGCAGATTTCCATTGATGGAAGTACGAGCGGTAAATTCAGGGATAAATATGATTTGAGTACCGTGTTTGAGAGAAATCTGGAGCTTGTAGAGTAAGTCAGTGAGGGAGGAACATATGACTTTATGAAAAGGCCACTATGCGTAGTCTGCATAGCGTTTGTGGCAGTTGTCTTTGTATGTTTGCGGCTTAGCCCGCCGTCTGTGTGCGAGAGCGTGGCGGATGGCGGGGAAGCGGTTTATATTGGAGAGGTCTGTCAAAAGGAATATAAGAATGACAAATTGATGATTTACTTGAAAGATGTCAAAATTCAATCCGGCATATTCGGTCAAAATGTCTTTGAAACAAATTCTTTGCAGAAAATTTCAGGAATAATCTGTTATCTAAAAAATCCCTTATTAAAAAAAGAACCGAAACAAGGCGCTGTGATAGCTGTGAAAGGTGTCACAACGTATTTTGACGTGCCGAGGAACCATGGTGAATTTAATGCGATGCTTTATTACAAGACGCTGGGGTATGATTTGGCTGTCTACGGTGCTGAGATTTTGGCTGAGAGCAGCGCATATTCGCGTTATGGTGAGATGCTGTATCGGATAAAACGGCGCTTGGAGAAAGCTTTGGATATGGCGCTGGATGATGAGGATGCGGGCGTTATGAAAGCGATTTTGCTGGGAAACAAGTCCGAGATGGCGACGGAGGCAAAGGAGCTGTATAGGCAGAGCGGTATTTATCATATTTTTGCCATATCGGGGTTGCATATAACGATAATCGGAATGTCGCTTTACAGACTTTTAAGGAAAGTGCGCCTGCCGGCGGGAGCGGCGATTGCTTTATCGGTTTTTGTGATGTTTTCGTATGGCGAAATGGCAGGGATGAGCGCCTCGGCTGTCAGGGCTGTGATAATGTTTGCCGTGAAGCTGCTTGCAGGATTTTTTTGTAGAAGCTATGATATGCTTACGGCATTGGCGTTGGCGGCTGTGCTGATACTTATGGAGCAGCCGTTGTATATTCTTCATACTGGATTTTTGCTGTCGTTTTCGGCGATAGTAGGCATTTGCTTTTTTTCCAACACTGTGTTGGTGCATCTGCCGATATTTCTGTGCGCTTATTATGAATTTCCAATATACAGCTATCTGATAAATCTTATTATAATACCTGTGATGCCTGTTTTGATGTGCTCGGGTATATTTTGCATATTCTGCGCGCTGCTGCCTATAGGAAAGGCGGGAGTGTTGTTGGCGTATATGTTTGGCGGAGTGTGCCATATCATATTGAAAGTGTTTGAGATTTTGAGCGTATTTTCACTAAAGCTGCCGTATGCGCAGTGGATAACAGGGCGGCCTGATGACTGGAAGACAGTATGTTATTGTGCGGTATTGCTTTTTATCGCGTATGAGGGAAAGAGGCTTGTATCGGCGGTCAAGGTGATGCTTGTGGTTGCCGCCGTGGTGTTGCTGACGTCAAATACGGCGGGAGCGCTGAAAATATCCTTTCTTGATGTGGGACAGGGGGATTGTATCTACATAGAAACGTCTGACCGTAGACATTATCTGATAGACGCGGGCAGTTCATCGGAGAGCGATATTGCGCAATATACGCTTGCGCCGTTTTTGAAATACTCTGGCGTATCACGGATAGACGCGGTATTTATCACTCATCTTGACAGCGACCATACATCAGGTATAAAAGAGCTTTTGAAAGAAAATAAAGGCATAGAGATAGGCCAGATTGTATTGGCGGAGGCGGCGATAAAGGATGATGCTTACTATGAACTTTTAGAGCTATGCCGGTCAGACGATATTTTGGTGAAAACGGCAAAGGCGGGAGATACATACGCGCTAGGTAAGGATACTGAGCTTGCAGTCCTACATCCGACAGCGGATTATGAAACGCAGTCGCGGAATGCATATTCGTTGATTATGCGCCTTGAATACAGAGGTTTTTCGGCGTTGTTTACAGGCGACGCGGAGGCAGACGGAGAAGTCGCGACGGCTCGATACTTGACGCGTACAGGGAAAGGCGCAGATATATACAAAGTCACGCACCACGGCTCAAAATATTCAAACACGCAAGCTCTGCTTGAAGCAGCAGGCCCCAAGCTGGCAGTAATTTCATGTGCAGAGGACAATAGCTATGGACATCCGCATGCCGAAGTCATAGAGGCGTTAAACAGCATAGGCAGCAAAGTCCTTATTACCAAAGACACGGGCGAAATTACAGTTACAGTCGACGACGGACGTGCCGCGATTTCTGTTATGAATAATGAAGCGCTCGTGGAAAAGTAAAATGAAGTCGGATGAAAATTATTAAAAATAAATAATTTGTAAATAAATTAAATATAAGAGATTGAAATTATTGCATGTTGGTGTTATTATAATTAACAGGAAAAGCATGTAAAAATCTGCTTTTTTGTTGCAAATTGCACAAAAATGTACATGGGTAAATTGATTGACGGTTAAGATGAAAAACACGGTTAAGTGCCTTAAAATCCGATGAAAATATGGCAAAAGCCAATAAATACGTTTACAGACTGTCGGTTATAACGTATAATATAAAATAAATATATATTATAAATACATGTGCAGTACATAAATTAAAAGTTCGGAGTGACGAGATATGCGTTTAACTATTCAACCAAAAAGAATAAGCAAAATAAGATTGGGAGATTTGCTCGTGCAGAGCGGGTCCATCACGGCGGAACAGCTTGAGATAGCGCTTGCCAAGCAGAAACAGCGAAATATGAAGCTGGGTGAGGTCCTTGTAGATGAGGGCGTTATCACGGAGGATGATATAGCGACAGCTCTCTGCAAGCAGCTTAATCTTGACAGGATAGACCTGCAGAACATCAACATAGACAGGTCGGTAACAGCGCTTATTCCTGTCGGGCTGCTCAAAAAATATATAATGATGCCGTTCGCGTTTAGCGAGGAGAACAAAAACACGCTCAGGGTTGCGATGGAAAATCCGCTCGACACATACGCGCAGGAGGATATTTCCATAGTTACGGGGTATCAGGTAGAGCCTTTCGTGGCCACTACGCGAAGCATCATGCTTGCGATAGACAGGTATTACGGGCAGGACGAAACAAGGACCGCTCTCGACCGCTACGCCAAGGAGAAAAAACTTGACGTGGAAAAAGACGAACACGAGGAAGAAGACGTAAACAGTTCGCCGATAGTAAAGCTTGTCAAAGAGATGATAGACCTTGCCGTGCGCCAGAGAGCGTCGGATATACATATAGAGCCTATGGAAGAATATATCCGAGTGCGTTATCGTATAGACGGCGTACTTCAAAACAAGGCTAAGTACAACGTATCGGTTCTTCCGTCCATCATTGCACGTATCAAGATAATCGGCGGCATGGATATTTCCGAAAAGAGAAAACCTCAAGATGGACGTATTACGCAGGTAGTAGACCATGTGGAGTACGATATTCGTGTATCAATACTTCCGACTGTATTCGGTGAGAAAGTGGTTATGCGACTTACCGCTAAGATGGCGCTCACGAGGGAAAAAAGTCAGCTTGGACTAAAGCCTTATGAGCTTGAGCAGTTTGATTACATTATCAAAAATCCGCACGGCATACTGCTCGTTACGGGGCCTACGGGAAGTGGTAAATCTACTACACTTTATACGGCGCTCAGTGAGCTGAATACGAGCGATGTAAATATCATTACGGTAGAGGACCCTGTCGAGGCGAATATAGACGGTATCAATCAGGTGCAGGTCAATCCCAAGGCGGAGCTTACGTTTGCAAGCGCGTTGCGTTCGATATTGCGACAAGACCCGGATATAATCATGATAGGTGAGATACGAGATACAGAGACGGCAGCGATAGCCGTGCAGGCGTCTATCACGGGCCATTTGGTGGTAAGTACCCTGCATACCAATTCCGCGGCAAGTTCTATCACACGACTGGAGGATATGGGCATAGAGTCATATCTGATAGCAGACTCAGTCATAGGCGTTATCGCGCAGCGACTGGTGCGCCGCCTCTGTCCTGTGTGCAAAAAGCCGCGTCTTGCGACAGACGAGGAAAAGGAATTTATGCAGCAGGATATAAGCAAGGACATTACGATATACGAGCCGTGCGGCTGCCCTAAGTGCGACGGCACGGGCTACAAGGGGCGTATCGGTGTATACGAGATTATGAAGATGACGCCCTCGCTCAAGAGAATTATCAGTAAGCGTGAGGGCGCTGACGTATTGAAAGAGCAGGCTATGAAAGAGGGCATGAGGACGCTTAGGATGAGCGGTTCAGAGTATGTGCTTGACGGCACTACTTCTATGGCGGAAGTTGTAAGGATTTCATTTGACATATAAAAATATAAGCGGCATGGGGGATAGAGATGACAAAGTACGGATATCAGGCGATAAATAAGCTTGGAAAGGTGATTAATGGCGTTATTGAGGCGGAGACTGAGGATGAGGCGCTTATCAGTATAAAAAGTCAGGGACTGACGATTATAGAGATTAAGCAGCAGAATCTTTTGACTCAGGATATAAACATAGAAATCGGCGGCTGGCCAAGTCCGCGTGACCTTAGCGTTATGTGCCGACAGTTTGTGAGTATGAACAAGGCGGGCGTTACGATTATTGAGACGCTTAGGATGCTTTATGAGCAGACGGAGAATAAGCGCTTGAAAGAGGCGCTGCGCGAGGTCAGGCTTGGCATTGAAAAGGGTGATACGCTGGCGCAGGCTTTGTCGGCGCATCCCAAGGTATTTCCGAGTATCATGATTAATATGGTGGCGGCGGGCGAGGCGTCTGGTACGCTGCACATTGCCATGGAGAGGGTTTCCACGCAGCTTGAACGTTCGAGTCATACGCGGTCGCTTGTTAAAAAGGCGATGATTTATCCGATTGCCGTATTGATTATTGCGATTATTATTTCGATTGTTATGCTTGTAAAGGTTATTCCGTCGTATGAGGATATGTTTTCGCAGTTGGGGACGGATTTGCCTTGGATTACGAAGTTTTATGTATTTTTGAGTGATTCGCTGATTGCGCATTGGCTGTTGGTAGTGATTGCTGTGATTGCCGCTGTAGTGGGAATCAGCGCGTTTGCAAAGACTGATTTGGGCAAGCATTTCTTTGGGAAGATTGCGCTGCAGCTGCCGATTATTAAAAATCTGGTGATTAAGTCTGCGTCATCGCAGATGGCGAGGACTATGGGGACTTTGATGGGTTCTGGTGTTTCTTTGGTGGAGGCTACTAATATTGTGGCGGATATTATGGGGAACGTGTATTTTAAGGAGGCTTTGAAGCAGGCGGCTGAGCAGGTTTCGATTGGTATGCCGCTGTCGCGGCCGCTGGAGGATTGCGGGATGTTCCCACCGATGGTTTATCATATGCTGAGGATTGGAGAGGAGTCCGGTAATACGGAGGAGATGCTGGATAAGCTTGCCGATTATTATGATGAAGAAGTGGAGATGGCGGTACAGTCGCTGATGGCGGCGATGGAGCCGATGATTATTGTGGTGCTGGCGGTTGTTGTTGGAGGACTTGTGGCGGCTTGTATGGCGCCGATGTTGACGATGTATCAGGCGTTGGATACTATGTAGAAAAAGTATGTTGATGTGGGAGTGCTTAGGCAGATTTAGGGGAAAAATTCTAATATATTCCAAGCAGTGAGTAAGATAGAAAGGATTAAAGAGGGGAGGGCGATTTTTGTATGAATGATTATAATTATAAAGTGATTGCAAAGTTGAGAGAAGATTTATCTTATAATGAGAGGCAGTTTATAGGCGAGAAAATAGAATCATTGAAACAGAAGATGAATATTGTGAAGATGGGAAATGATACGTATTGTAAGGCGCAGCCTATAGTGAATTACGATGATTTTGGACCCGTGGGCTTTTTCTTTGTTGAACTGGGTGAGTTTAAGGAGTATTTTTCAAAATTGGAGTATTACAATATGTGGAGGGGAGAAGTAGACGTTGCAGTTTGATGACAGGCTAGAATTGGTTGGCATGAGAGGGAGATTTCAGACTGGGGTAGTGGTATCGTTTGATTTTATTTATGATGATTTAAAGCGTTACTACTCACAAACATCGCCGCAGGGGGCTTATGCGGTTATTGAACGAGCGTTTGTTAGTGAAGGTTTTCAGAAACTTGGGGACAGCGATTATAAGCACGATACGATGAATGAAGCAATGGCACTGAAGATTATTGCGGATTTTGCGAAGAAAGAAAAGTGGTTTCCTGTTTGTATAAAGAAAGTTATAGTGAGTCCTAATGTGCCGAATTTGGATATTTCAAATGATATAAGGGCGTTTTATACGGATGATGAGTGGAAAAGGGAAAAGGATGCGGAGTATGGTATAAAGGTAAGGAATACGTAATTTTCTTTGGGTAGGTGGTAGGGAGCCGAATTTGTGCGAAACAGTACAAATTCGGGGCTTGGGTACGCAAGCGCAAATCGCCACGTATTTTGTATGTTTCACACAAATTCTTATGTTGTTGTAATTGTAGCGTTATGGAGAATCCTCTTTTTGGAATTTCTGTCTTATGAGTTGATTTTGCAATGCAGATGGCATTAAGGAAGTTTTATAATATATGTCGATTAGGAGTGAAAATACTATTGCTTGTGCGGCTGCCATACCTTCTCTCTGTATGTGCTGTTGCCAAATAAAATATCATAATCTACGATTTTATAATTCTGTACTGCCTCTGTTTGGATATCATTATATATCTTGAGAGGATTTCCGTTGTTATCTTCTACCAGATATCTTGTGTTTGTTTTTAATATTTCTTTTTCATATTTCAAAATCTGTGTCATATCGGATTCCGGCAAGCTTGCATATTCAAGGATAATCTGAGGCAGATAGTTAATGTTTTCACCTGTAAATTCTACTTTTTTGTTATTAAAATTGCTCCACATTATTACAGGAACAGAATATTGGCGTTTTGTTGTATCATAATCATTGTCATCCAGTCCAAGCGCTCTCAAAGAATTATATGTCATGAAAGGAAAATGGTCCCCATACATTATAATGACTACAGGTTCATCAATATTTTCAAAATAATCTACAAGCTGTGCAAATGCTTTTCCTGCGAGGTAAATACCGTTGATACAGTTTACCAGTTCATTATAATCGCTTTCTGATACATAATCTTTATCCATTGTTATATCAATCGGATATGGATAATTATTATTTGGTTTGATTTTATATTCCATTGCCATTGTATGGTTCGCTACAGAAACAGCAAAGATGAATTTGCGACTGCATGTTTCGTCCTCATATTCCTTAATTATTTGTTTTGAGAGACTCTCATCCGATATGAATACGGAATATATATCTGTATAATCCATGCTATCCTCAAAAATAATCTTGTCAAATCCAAGTTTAGGATATATCTTATCTCTATCGTACATATTCCCATAATAAGGATGGATAAATGTAGTTTGGTAATCAAGTGCATGAAAATAATCAACAAGCGACGGCATTTTACGTTGGCGAAATTTTATATGTATTCCTGTATCCGACATGAAATACTTTGTATTTAGTCCGGTCAGGCATTCCAATTCAGAACTTACAGTACCTCCTCCGTAAATATTAGTGGAAAGATATCCTGTTGAACAGTCAGGTGCCAGTCTTTTATATGCTTCCATAGGATCTAATGAAAAAGCAATATGTCCGCCTTTTATATTGTCAGTATTCCACCAGGATTCATTCATAATTATAATAATATTAGGATTCTCATGTGAAATATTTGTCTGAATGTTATCTGATAAAAAATACTCATAACCTGCTTTGGGATTTTCATTGTACGAGCCGTTATATTTATCGTCTTTTAAAAATTCATAAAGCAAATATTGCACATGTCCTGTATCAGATATTCCACTTCCGTCTATTATTTGTGACTTTCCCACCGTTTTTATATATGACAAAATGTATATTAACATTATAATGAAAAGGACTGTTGCCATACCTAAACGTTTCATTAGTTCTTGGATTTTATTATTGTGTTCTTTATACGAAATTTTTTTATGAATAAAGCATAAAATAATTCCTGATATAATAAAGAAAAGAAAACCGCACGCAGTCGCAGTCTGCTTACTGCTTAAATTAAAATCAAGACTGTGAAATGCCAGTCCCGCCGCTTCTGTAATCCTCAAATCATCAAGTCTAAAAAGTTCATGGCGTAAAGCATATTTAATAGAACTTGCATAACTTAATATTAACGATAACATTGATACGACACTGATGCTTAAGCCTGCTTTTCCGGTTATGAACCCAATAATAAATGTTGTAACTGTTATCACGATACTCTCAAATATATAAATATTATCATTAATGTTCAAAGCCTGGAAATAAAAAAATGAATGTTTTGGCTGAATTAAAAAATAATCCATTAGGTATGGCGTGCATATTGTAAAAATTAGCAGTAGAATAGATAAAAATAAATAATATATAATTTTTCGGAAATTAACTCTTTTTTTTGCTATGTTATACATAATGTTCCTTCATTACAAACCGCCAAGGGAAAATATCCCTTGGCGGTATTGTGACAAGTATTGCTATTCAATTATTAGCGACCTAAATCTTCTTTTAATTTTCCACCGCCAGAACCGTTAGTAACTGTCATTTTGCCATCGGAACCAAAATTGATTGATGAGCCAGCATACGCAGCACTCTTTAATTTCATAGTGGAATAACTAATTCCTGCATCATCTAAAGCTGTTTTAATAGAGCCAGAAGGAGAACCAATTATAGGATCGCCAGCCTTAGCAGCAATGGTGATAGCTCCTTGTACAATAGTATGGTCGGGATCTGATGAATATATTTCGATTGCGGAAATAATGGCATCGATATTATCAAGATCTGCCGATTTTCTTGATTTATCAACGTACTTCAAATACTGCGGTGCCAACACACCAATCAATACAGCCATAATTGCGATAACAATGATTAACTCTACAAGGGAGAAACCTTTGTTATCAAGTTTCTTTTCTTTTAGTTCATTTAATTTGTTCATTGGATTCACATATCCTTTCCATTGTTAATTTTTTTGACTAAGTAATTACCGCATCCAAAGATACAGCACACCCTTAATCATAATATTGGTTGACAGTTACACTAAAACCTTATCCACCCTGCCTCATGAACAGCACCCTCCAGCCATGCTGCATATACATACATCACTTCCCATCCTCCGGCAAATGCCCTCATGACTGTACTCAGCGGACAACTCATATGTACCAGCCGCGCCGCATATTTCGTAAAATATGCCATATAAGACAACAAACCATCCCGCCGCAGCCGCTTATTTTTTATACATATATTATACTTAAGGGGCAATTAAATCGTTTTGAACCAAATAAGCACCATTTATATTAGGCGCAATTATTATATCAGCTAACCGTCAGTACAATGTTGCTAAAGCAATCACTCGACCGTATAATATAAATAAAAACAAAAAGCGTCAAAATTATAAGTCAAAAAGTCAAAGGGCATCTGAAAAGATGTCCTGCTTGATTTTATAAGACAATTATTAAGGAGGTCATTTTATATGGCATTATTTCCATGCCCCGAATGTGGGAAATCTATTTCTGACAAGGCTATTTTGTGTCCGTCATGCGGTTATCCGGTGCGCTTGACAGAAACACCTATGGCTGACAGGTTGTTTCCCGGTTTTGCAGAGTTGTGCTTTACTTTGCAGTCAAACCGCCGTTGTACAGCATCTGCCAAATATATGAATATTACTTTTGCCGAGTTGTATGAGCAATACTTTGAAAGCAAGTATACAAATTCCAAAAGAAAACTGTCAGCCTCGGCAGGGTATTCCGCTCATGCAGCATTTAAAAACTGTCAAAAACTTCACGAAATGAGATTTGCAGATTTAAGAAAAAATGATTTGCAGGAAATCATTGACACATGTCCTTTGAAACATTCAAGCCTCGAACTGATTGTTTCTCTTTTCAGAGGAATGTACGCCTATGCCATTCAAAATGATATTGTAGAAAAAGATTACTCGCGGTTCGTCCGCATAAACATTCCCGACGATGACGAAAACGGCGTGCCTTTTTCATCAAGAGCGCTGGAAATTCTTTGGAAAAATCGCGACAAAGAAATTGTCAAAATTATTCTTTTGATGATATATACAGGTTTTCGCATTTCTGCCTATCGGACAATACAATATAATGAAACGGAACAATATTTTAAAGGAGGCGTGAAAACTGCCGTAAGCAAAAACAGAATTGTCCCGCTACATCCCGCAGTACAAGCTTTTGCAAAAGACTTCGCCGCAAAATATTTATCGGGAAATGAAATTTTTGCAGTAAATAAATTCCGTAAAAACTTTTATAAAACGCTTAACTCTCTCGGATTAGCGACATCAAATTTAGGCACAAAGCACACGCCGCATGACTGCCGGCACACATTTTCGTGGCTTTGCGACAAATATGGAGTAGACGACCTTTCCAAACGAATGTTGATGGGACATTCCCTTGGAAAAGACATCGAAAAGTCGGTATACGGTCATAGAACTTTCGATGAATTGAAAACGGAAATCAACAAAATCAAATCGCCTGATTTGGTATAAGTTGCAATTTTGTATAATCATTTCGCAAAAAAGAATGTATGTTCTAATTTTACGTTGACTTCAGAACAATAGTTTGGTAAAATACATAAGAACATAAGTTCACTGCATTAAATTATGGCAGAAAGGCACAAGTTATGTTACTATATAATAAAAGGAGTTTGTGAATGGGCGCAAAAGATATTACTGAGAAAATATTGGCTGATTATAATGACGTGTTTGCTGACATTATAAATGGTGTATTGTTTGACGGTGAACAAATCGTATCCGAAAATGCGCTGGAAAACGTCAAGGATAAAAGCCAGTACAAATTTAACAGCAAAATCCATGAACAAGAACGCGACGTATCCAAAAGCTGGATTCCATCTGGGGTTTGTTTCGCGCTCTACGGTTTTGAACATGAAACAGAGGCAGAACCATATATGCCAATGCGAATTATTGGATATGACGGCGCGTCATATCGAGGGCAGTTGCTAAGCCACAATAAGGGCAAGATAAAATATCCGGTTGTTACCATTGTACTGTATTTCGGCACAAAACACTGGAATCAGCCGCGTAGCCTGCATGAATGTCTGACAATTCCTGAAAGGTTGAAACCATATGTAAATGACTATAAAATTAATCTCGTGGAAGTCGCTTTTTTAGACGATAAGCTTGATAATTTCCATAGTGATTTCCGCATTATTGCCGAATATTTTGTCAACAAGCGCAAAGGCTCGGACTATATTCCGAACGCACAAACGATTAAACACATAGATGAATTTTTGAAATTGCTGCAGGCATTGACTGGCGATAAGAGATATTATGAAGTTTTGGAATCATTGCAGGAAACAGAAAAGCGGGAGGGGATTAAAATGTGTGAGATTTTGGATAAAATTGAAAATAGGGGGATTGCTATTGGGGAAGAACGCGGGGAAAAGCGCGGCATTGTTATCGGTGAAAAGCGTGGTATTGCTATTGGGGAAAAGCGCGGCATTGCCATAGGTAAAGAACATGGAATCGCTATCGGGGAAAAACGCGGAATTGCTATTGGGGAAAAACATGGTCGCAACGAAATCAATAGACTCGTCGCTATTTTGTTGGAGGAGAATCGGATAGACGACTTAAAGCGGGCAGTGCATGATACAGAATATCAGCAGCAACTCATGATTGAGTATGGAATTTGCAAAGATTATGAGTAATCTATCACTAACTGTATTTTAAGATTTTTGTTAATCATTGCAGGAAACAGAAAAGCGGGAGGGGATTAAAATGTGTGAGATTTTGGATAAAATTGAAAATAGGGGGATTGCTATCGGGGAAAAACGTGGGGAAAAACGTGGCATTGTCATCGGTGAAAAACGCGGAATTGCTATTGGTGAAGAACGTGGTCGCAACGAAGCCAACAGCCTCGTCGCTATTTTGTTGGAGGAGAATCGGATAGATGACTTAAAGCGAGCAGTGCATGACGAGGAATATCAACAGCAGCTTATGATTGAGTATGGAATTTGTGAAGATTGCGAATAATTTGATATAAAAAATTATCACGCAGTAGCCAGTTTGAATGAATGTGTTGACATGCTGAACAAGCTTTATTGGATATATTGATAAAAATATTTAGAAAATATTTAGAAATTTTAGTAAAAGTATTGCATTTTAACCGCCCCTTAAGTATAATATATGTATAAAAAATAAGCGGCTGCGGCGGGAGGATTTGTTGTCTTATGTGGCATATTTTACGAAATATGCAGCGCGGCTGGTACATATGAGTTGTCCGCTGAGTACAGTCATGAGGGCATTCGCCGGAGGATGGGAAGTGATGTATGTATATGCAGCATGGCTGAAGGGTGCTGTTCATGAGGCAGGGTGGATAAGATTTTAGTGTAACTGTCAACCAAATATTATGATTAAGGGTATGCTGTATCTTTGGATGCGGCAATTACTTAGTCAAAAAAATTAACAATGGAAAGGACATGTGAATCCAATGAACAAATTAAATGAACTAAAAGAAAAGAAACTTGATAACAAAGGTTTCTCCCTTGTGGAGTTGATTATTGTTATCGCTATTATGGCTGTATTGATTGGTGTGTTGGCACCGCAGTATTTGAAGTATGTTGAGAAGTCAAGAGTAGCCAGTGATAGGGATAATATAACAGCAATTAAAGATGCTATACAAGTATATGGTGCTGACCCTGATGCAGATGCTTCTAAGCCATTGGCAAATGGAGACACTGTAGTTCTTACACGAGACGGTACTGGTGCTAGTATTTCTGGTGATGGTGTAAAAGAGGCATTAAAAGCTGCTGGTTTACCTGACGACGCAACTAAATTACCCAAACTTCAAAATCAACAGAAGAAAAAGAAAGTAATAATAACAGTTACTATTAATTCTACTACAAAAAATGTGTCAGTTACAGATGATTTTGACACACCTGACACTCCCTAACATATAGGATTTGCTTTATTATTGATTAGTTTTGTTTATCAATACTCATATTTACTAGTAAATACTATCTTGCTAAGCAATGTTAAAAGCTGAAAAGTAGATTATAAAAATTTTGGTAGCTCTACAAGACCGTCAAGGAACTCTTTCCCTTGGCGGTTTTTCAATTATGTCACTACTACATAATATATTCCCCACTCTCTGATACTCTACTTTCTTCTAACTATATTATTGTGCTTAAGCATTTGCAAAACTCTATTAGACAACATAGAATTTAGGCAAAATATATAAAATAAGCGGCGTCTCGCGGAGCGCCTAGCCGCGTTTTTATATATTTTGACTAAATTCGGACAGTTTAGAACACATTTCACAATCACCTAATATTATTACGTTGCGTCCGCAACATACAAAAAATATATAATTTCACAAATCAATATAATTACTTACCGAAACAACATATACTTTTCCCCTCAATGTATGCTATACTATTAACAGATATGCATCATATACATCATAGCACATTCAGAAAGCGAGGCATTGTATGGCAAAAAAAGTAAAACTTCCCGTAGGAATTGAGGACTTTGAAGAAATGCGCACCATGGGATATTATTATGTTGATAAAACCAAAATAATCCTTGACCTTATAGACAATTTAGGGAAAGTAAACCTCTTTACCCGTCCAAGGCGATTTGGGAAAACCTTAAATATGAGCATGCTCAAATTTTTCTTTGAAATCGGCAACGACGGCTCACTCTTTGACGGACTGGAAATTTCCAATGAAAAAGAACTCTGCAGCGAATATATGGGGAAATTTCCGGTTATTTCAATCAGCCTGAAAAATGTAGAAGGCGCTTCCTTTGATAAGGCGAAAAACAGGCTTCGAACCGTTATAGGAACGGAGGCAATCAGATTTTCATTCCTTTCAGACTGTAATAACCTGACAGAAACCGAACGCCAACAATATGCTAAGCTGATTGAATTGAATGACAGCGGCGAATTTGCGATGTCGGATGATATGCTGGAAAACAGTCTGTTTCTTCTGTCCGTTTTTTTGCAAAAACATTACGGACTAAAAACAATCCTGCTGATTGATGAATACGATGTCCCACTTGATAAGGCATACCAGTCAGGATACTATGATGTCATGGTTCAACTGCTTAGGTCGCTGTTTGGACAGGTGCTCAAGACAAACAGCAGCTTATATTTTGCGGTGCTTATAGGCTGCCTTAGAATTTCAAAGGAAAGCATCTTTACCGGACTTAACAATTTTAAAATATATACGGTAAAGGATGTTCAGTACAATGAATATTTCGGTTTTACGAATGACGAAGTCAGGAAAATGCTTGCATACTACGGATTTATGGAAAAATATGAGGTCATGAAAGAATGGTATGACGGCTATTGTTTTGGCAGTTTGGAGGTTTACTGTCCATGGGATGTGGTAAACTATTGCCATGCATTGAAGATGAATCCGGCGGAAATCCCGCAGAACTACTGGGTAAATACAAGCAGTAATGATATTATCAGAAATCTAATAAACAAATCTGATGCGTCAACAAAAGATGAGATTGAATCGCTGGTAAACGGTGGAAGCATAAAAAAGGAAATTCATCAGGAACTGACCTACAGAGATTTGGATTCTGATATTGACAACCTTTGGAGCCTGCTCTTTACTACTGGATATCTGACGCAGAATGGGAATGACGAAGATGGCGTGTCAAAGCTTGTCATTCCAAACAAGGAAATTCTCTGGATATATGTCCGGCAAATCCGCGGATGGTTTCAAGACGAAACCAAAAAAGACCCTAATAAATTAAACGATTTTCGCAGGGCATTCGAGGCAAATGACACGGTCGCAATAGAGAAAATTTTTACATCATATCTGCGAAAAACCATCAGCATACGAGACACAAATGTCAGGCAGGAAATGAAAGAGAATTTTTATCACGGAGTATTGTTGGGGTTATTTGCAGGTATGGAGGGCTGGAATGTCAAGTCAAACGCAGAAGCCGGCGACGGCTACAGTGATATCAGCATAGAGATTGCAGATAAGGAAATCGGTATAATAATCGAATTAAAATACGCCGAGAATGCGACGCTGGAGAACGGCTGCAAAGAAGCATTGAGACAAATTCATGACAAAAGATATGAGGAGATACTGGCTGACAATGGAATGAACATCATATACAAGTACGGCATCGCCTGCTACAAAAAACGCTGCAAGGTAATATCGGAATAATTTTATTTCCAAAAAGAGACTGGCGCAGCAAGGATTATACGTACAAGATACAGTATAACATTAAGCCAAATTATACTATGTTTTGTTCTTGTATTCCTTGGTGTGACAGCCCTTTTTTGATACGCTCAGTATGAGCGCAATCTAAGCATAGATACCTACACGCCTTAATGATGTTAATTGATTTTTAAATGATAAGACCATTTATACCATCTGCATTGCCTGACTTTCTAATTTCCTGACTATAACCTTTGAAGATAAATAAATTCACCCTGATATTACCATGCAACGTTTCTTGTAGCAGGCAATGCCATATTGGCGTATGACTTTCATTCCGTCGTCAATCAATGTCTCCTCATAATTTCTGTCTTTAATTTGTTTCAGCGCCTCATTGCATCCGCTTTCCAATGCTGCATTCTCAGCATATTTTAATTCAATGATAATACCGATTTCCTTATCCTCAATCTCCACGCTGATATCACTGTAGCCATCGCCGGATTCGGCGTTTGATTTAACTTTCCAGCCATTCATACTCGTAAATAATCCCAGCAGGATTCCGTGATAAAAATTCTCTTTCATTTCTTTCCTGACATTGGTATCGCGTATACTGATGGTTTTTCTAAGATAGGATGTAAAAATTTTTTCTATTGCAGCCGTATCGTTTTCCTCGAATGCCGTGCGGAAATCATCTAATTTATGCAGGTCTTTCTTAGCTTCATCTTGAAACCATTTGCGTATCTGTCGGACATATATCCAGTAAATTTCACGGTTTGGAATGATTAGCTTTGATATGCCATCTTCATCATTCCCATCCTGCGTCAGATATCCGGTCGTAAACAGGATACTCCACAAGTTATCAATTTCCGAATCCAAATCTCGGTAGGTCAATTCCTGATGAATTTCTTTTTTTATGTTACCGCCGTTCACCAGCAATTCAATCTCATCCCTTGTAGACGCATCGGCTTTGCTTATAAAGTTTCTTATGATATCGTTGCTACTCGTGTTTGCCCAGTAGTTTTGCGGGGTCTCCTCCGGATTCATTTTTAGTGCATGACAGTAATTCACCACATCCCATGGGCAGTAAACTTCCAAATTACCAAAACGGTAGCCGTCATACCACTCTTTCATGACTTCGTATTTTCCCATCAATCCATAGTATATAAGCATTTCTCTGACTTCTGCATCCGTAAACCCGAAATATTCATTATATTGCACATCTTTTATGGTATATACTTTAAAGTTATTGAGACCGGTAAAGATACTTTCCTTTGAAATTCTTAGACAACCCGTAAGCACGGCGAAATACAGGCTGCTGTTTGTCTTGAGTACCTGCCCAAACAGGGCTCTGATGAAATCTACCATGGTGTCATAGTACCCTGACTGGTATGCCTTATCAAGCGGGACATCATATTCGTCAATCAGCAAAATTGCCTTTTGTCCATAATGTTTTTGAAGACAGCTTGAAAGCAGCAGAAGACTTCCCTTTAAAAGTTCGTCTGCCATTGTAAATATTCCATCATCGTCAACATGAATCAGTGCCTTGTATTGTTTGCGCTCTGTTTCTGAAAGACGTTTACTCTCCGCAAGGAAAGAAAATCTTAACGCTTCTTTACCTATAATACTGCGCAATTGCTGTTTTGCTTCATCGAAAGTATCACTGGAGGCGTTTTTCAAACTGATTGAAATAACCGGAAATTTTCCCATATATTCGCTGCAGAGTTCTTTTTCATTGGAAATTTCCAGTCCGTCAAAGAGTGAGCCATCATTGCCGATTTCAAAGAAAAATTTGAGCATACTCATATTTAAGGTTTTCCCGAATCGCCTTGGACGTGTGAAAAGGTTCACTTTCCCCAGATTATCTATAAGGTCACGGATTATTCCGGTTTTGTCAACGTAATAATATCCCATGGTACGCATTTCTTCAAAGTCTTCAATTCCTATGGGAAGCTTTACTTTTTTTGCCATACAATGCCTCTCTTTCCGAAAAATATCACGATGCATATGCTGTATATTTGCTAATAGTATAACACACATTGTTTTGGAAAGTATACCTTATTTGAAATAATTGCGCCTCTGGTTTTGCCTAATACATAAAAAGGGCAGCTCGTTCATAACCTCTTTTTCTTTATTTGCCCCTTATAACGATATTAACCACAAAACCGCCAAAGGCAAATTTTCCTTTGGCGGTTTTGTGATTCGTCTTATTATTTAAATTAACAGATTAGCGCCCTAAAGCGGCTGCTAATGTAGTATTATTTGTAATTGCTAAAGTCCACTGACCGGCATTAGTACCAGTAGCAGAAGTTCTGGTCCAAGTGAGTGTATACGTACCAAATTCTTGACTTTTCATTGTTGGATTATTGTTTATACCAGCATATTTCAAAGCTTTATCAGCAACATTAGCATCGGGAGTAACAGCAGTATTGGTTCCACCAGCTGTAATTGTTGCCGTAGTGTTGGTACCTATATCCGTTTGCGTGTCAGGATCAGACAAATATATCTCAACTGCACTAACCATTGACTCAATGCTATCAAGGTCAGCAGACCTCCTTGACTTCTCTACATATCTAAGATATGTAGGTGCCAATACACCAATCAATACAGCCATAATAGCGATAACAATAATCAACTCCACAAGGGAGAAACCTTTGTTATCAAGTTTCTTTTCTTTCAGTTCATTTAATTTGTTCATTGGATTCACATATCCTTTCCATTGTTAATTTTTCTGACTAAGCAATTGCCGCATCCAAAAGATACAGCCTCCTCTTAATCATAATATTGGTTGACAGTTACACTAAAACCTTATCCACCCTGCCTCATGAACGGCACCCTCCAGCCATGCTGCATATACATACATCACTTCCCATCCTCCGGCAATGCCCTCATGACTGTACTCAGCGGACAACTCATATGTACCAGCCGCGCCGCATATTTCGTAAAATATGCCACATAAGACAACAAACCCTCCCGCCGCAGCCGTTTATTTTTTATAAATATATTATACTTAAGGGGCGGTTAATTGAGAAAAGGCGTATACGAACATGAAAAATTCTGAGAGCTAAAGTTTCTTTAGGAGTTTTTATTTTTGGGCAAAAGTGCTATAATTATACATATTTAGACATAGAAAGGTGCGGTTTGAAAATGCGCGCTAAGAAGCAGAAATTTAATCCCCAAATAAAGTCAGACGCCAATGTGCGCTATCCTGTCTACTTTGTAATACTTTCTCTGGGAATATTACTACTGTTCATGATTTTTATGCCTTATCTGGCGGACTATTATCTGCTCCAGCCTGATATTAACATATTTGAATACTATAATCAGCATGCACTCGATCAATATTATGATTTTGAGGCATTGCTGATAAATTTATTTATGTTTGCCGTTTTATGCTTTACCAGGCATACCGGTGTGGCTATGTTTGCCGCGGCGTTGCCTGTAATGATATTGGCATATGTAAGCAGCATAAAATATGCCGCGCGGAATGAACTTTTTAGGTTTGATGATTTAAAGCTCACGGAAGCGGCGGAAATGGCGGTTCATTATCTTGATTTTAAATTTACCGCAAAGCAGCTGTCAGCCATTGCTATGGTATTGTCTTTTTGCATTGCGGGAGGAATACTTGACAGACTTAGAAAGCGCTATCCCGTGGAATGTCTGCGTAAAATATGGCAAAAGCCGATAACAGCTAGGTTAAGGGTGCTTGCGGGCGTGGCATGTCTGGGTGTCATGGTTTGTTATGCATATCAATACATAGAATCAAAAAACACTATCTTGGAAATAGATTCCGGAGATGTCTTTGGCGTGGGAAATGACAGGTATGTGCTTTACAATTTCCTTAAAAATGATAAATATGCCTCCATTACTGCCGACAATGTGAGCGATTCTTACCGTTATATTGCCGACAATATTCAAACCTCGTCCGGACAGGCAAATGACAGCCAACGTCCCGATGTCATCGTGATTATGAATGAGTCGTGGTGGAACACGGATAACGTCAGGGCTGCTGACATATTTTCATCAGACCCTATGCGGATATACAAGGAATTGTCGCAAAAATGCTCGACGGGATATCTCTCGACAAATATATTTGGCGGCGGGACAATCAGCTCTGAGGCGGAATTCCTCACGGGGATAAATACAAAGCACCTGACTTCGGACATTGGGATATATTCTGAGCTGGCAGAGCGGAAAGTGCCATCGATTGTGGATTACTTCCATGCGTTGGATTATAAGGCTACATTCATCCATCCGTATTATGGGGAATATTATGACAGGGATAAAATCTATTCCATAATGGATTTTGACAAAGTCATTTTTGATGACGATATGGACTATACGGACATTTATACAAAATATATATCTGATGAAAGCCTGGTAAAACAGATTATTAAAGAATATGAGGAAAGTGGTGATTCGCCGAGCTTTATATTCGCCGTTTCCATAGCTAATCATATACGAAGGCTTGGATATAAGACGAAAAGTGTGAATGATTACGATTATCCGATTTCAGTGACGATTGACAAAAGCTCTTTTCGCCCCGAATACTATGATGATTTTGTCAACTATATTAACGGCATTTATCTGGCAAATGAAGCCTTTTCGCAGATTGTGTCCTATTTTGAAAAACAGGATAGGCCTGTAGTCATTGTGATGTATGGCGACCACTGTCCCTCTTTTTCAAGTGAGATTATGGATGCTATGGGGATAAGCGGTACAGATTATGAGGCCCTGAAACGCCAGTATTCTGTGCCGGTAATCATGTGGAGCAATTTTAATGATGAAAAGGTGGAATTTACAGGCGAAAATATCAACTATCTGCCGCAGATGCTCCTTGAATACGCCGGGCTGCCCGAGACGGAGATGACGCGGATTTTGAATTGTGAGCGCAGTGTTTTTAAGGCCGACACAAGACGCTTTATCCAGGACGGCGATGGCGGTCTGATAGAAAATTATAGTGATAAACAGAATGAGGCGGCGCGCCACTTTAAAGTTTTGGATTATGACATTTTATATGGTAACAGCGCATACAGGGAAAAAGTGTGGCTGCCTTGATTAGAATGTGATTATGTCAGATTGGCTCATATTTAGTGTGAAATAATGATTATGTTATTGCAAAACGCCATATTAGGGTGTAAAATTATATGGTATAGATATAAAAAATGGACCAAAACAAAGGGGAACGGCGAGTATGTTTTATACAATATTTTTTGCGGCAGTCATATTCCTCTATGGAATAGTAATCGGCAGTTTTTTAAATGTATGCATCTATCGGCTGCCTAAGAAAGAAAATATTGTAACAATACGAAGCCACTGTATGAGCTGCGGGTATCAGTTAAAGTGGTACGACCTTATACCGTTGTTTAGCTGGCTGGCGCTGCGTGGCAGGTGCCGTAAGTGCAAAGAAAAGATTTCCGTCCAGTACCCTGTGGTCGAAGCGTTGAACGGCGTACTTTATCTATTGGTATTCTGGCGCTGCGGCATGAGTGTGCGGGCTGTGCTTTACTGTTTTATGGCGAGCGCGCTTGTGGTAATCAGTGTCATTGACTGGCGGACGTTTGAGATACCTGTAGGTGCGAATGTGTTTATCTGTGTGCTCGGCGCCGTGATGACAGTGATGGATTTGGCGCATTGGACAGATTATGTGATAGGTTTTTTCTCAGTGAGCGCAGTGCTCTTTGTCCTCTATATTGTGACGAAAGGCAGGGGCATAGGCGGCGGAGATATCAAGCTTATGGCGGCGAGCGGGCTTTTGCTTGGCTGGGAGTGCAATGTGCTTGCGTTTGTGATTGGGTGCATTGTAGGCTCTGTGGTGCATATAATCAGAATGAGGGTGTCAAAGGCGGACCATGTGCTTGCGCTTGGACCTTATCTTTCCATAGGGATATTTGTGAGTGCGCTGTGGGGAGAGGAAATGATAAACTGGTACATATCAATGCTCTAAGGGTATTTAATTTGCGTTTGAGATTGCTCGGGCATAAATTAAATAGCCTTATGGCTATGGTTTAGAAATAGACGGGAGGAAAGAGATGTCAAAAAAGGTACTCAGTATAGAGCTTGGGACGATTTACACTAGGATAGTGGAGATGGATTATCAGGCAAAGAAAGGCAAGGTATACAAGTGCGTGGAGATTGATACGCCGCACGAGGCCGTGTTTGATGGTTGTATTGCTGACGGTGCGACGGGAGCGCTGGTTACGGCTATCCGCAATGCGCTGGTGCAGAACAAGATTAAGACGAAGCGTGTGGTTTTCACTGTGTTCTCTAACAGAATTATCAACAGAGAGGTCGTTATACCGGGTGTGAAGCCTGCGCAGATTAAGTCCGTGGTTAAGGCAAATATTTCCGAGTATTTCCCCATAGACCTCGCTGATTATAAGGTGGGATCCGTATTGCTGGAGACCATTAGCGAGGGTGATAATGAAGGCAAGCATCGCGTACTTGTGGCGGCGGCTGAGAAAACGATTATAGAGGAATATGAGAAGCTTGCCGATGAATTGGGCTTTGAACTTGTGGACATTGACTATTCCGGCAACAGTCTGTATCAGGCGGCTAAGCTTATGACTGAGGGAGACGATGCGATAATGGTGCTCAAGGGCGAGGAGGAAAGCGCAGTAGTGAGCATTTTGCGCAATTCGACGCTTGTATTGCAGAGAAATATACCTTACACTGTGGGCAGCTTTGACACGCCGCAGGAACGCAGAGACCTTATCGAGTCTGTGGTAAACAGTCTGCTTAGAGTGTCCGACTTCTATCTTTCCAAGAATGACGGCGTGAATATTGGACGGCTTTATGTGACGGGCGAGTTGTCGCGGGAGCATATTGACATAGAGAGAATTGCGGAGATGACGCAGTATTACGGCACGGCGTTTGACGTGGTGCGCGCGGTCACTGTGACGGGCAAGGCGCAGCATGCTCCGATAAACATATTTACCACGGCGATTGGTGCGGGCATTGCGAGTATAGGTCTTGACAATGAAAAGGAGCTGAAGAAGCACGAGACGAATTATGCGGCATCCAGCGCGTTGATGGTGGTTCTTGCTGTGTTGGCAGTCGGTGCTATAGCAGCAGTTTCAGTAGTGCCTTATGAGATGGCGCTGACGGAAAAGAGCGAGCTTGAGCGCAAGCAGCAGCTTTATGCGCCTGCAAAAGAGGTATATGACCAGTATACAGGTATGGCGACGCTTTTTAATATGGTGCAGTATGGCAATGCTCTGACCGAGCATAGCAATGATAGTATACTTGACTTTTTGGCGGAGTTGGAGGAGAAGATGCCGAGGGATGTGGAGCTTACAAACTTTACTTCCGATGATGAGATGTGTGTGATGACTATGCGTGTTGCCGACAAGGAGACGGCGGCGGGGGTTATTAACAATCTGAGAGCGTTTGATTCCGTAGCCGATGTAGTCGTGGAAAATATCAACGAGGAAGTCATAGAGGATGGCGGTGTACAGACGCAGACTCAACCGCAGGAAGACGAGCAGGACGAAGATGAGGCAGATGAGCAGGATGAGGATGAGCAGGAGGCTGCTCCGCAGGAGGAGACCCAAGCGATGTTTGACAATGCCGGTACAGTCTGCTACTTTAGCGTGAGCTGCTACTATTATCAGACGACACTGACAGATCCGACAGTGGAAGCGCCTGCGACGGCGGAGACAGCGGCGGCAGAATAGGCATGCCGGTTTGAAATTAAATTTTCAGATTATTGATTGGAACGCCCGCCGGGGCAGACAAGGGGTATAAAAAATGAAATTAAAGAAAGAAAAAACTGAAATGTCTGTAGGCATAAATGAGGAAAAGGACGAGAGGAACGAGCTTGCGACAGTGAGTGGAGGCAAACCCGCAAAGAAGCAAAAGAAACAGAAACCGCCCAAAAAGCAAAAGGCGGCAAAGAAGCAAAAACCGCCCAAAAAAAAGAAACAAAAAAAGGAGACTTTCACAAAGCAGACCTTTATGATTGTAACCGTGGCGGCGTTTATGGTTATGGCGCTTGCGTATGTATTCGTCTATCTTGATTTTACCCAGAGGACGGAGGAGGTTGAGACTTCCAATGAGGCATTAAAGAAAGAGCTGGAAGAATTGGAGGTTTACTACAACAATATAAATAAGTACAAGGCAGATATCGAGGATTACAGGGTGGCAATAAGCGACATTATGGCAGCGTATCCGGCGGGGGCTAAGGAGGAAGATATCCTGATGCTTGCCGTACAGCTGCAGCAGCACAATAATATCGCATACAGCAATATAAATATGGAGGAGTCCGAGGTCGTGTATTCGATACCGAAAGAGCAGATAGAGCCGGCAGGCATAGAGGGGCTTAACAATACGCTTTCGTTTATGCAGAAACACGCGACTTATGTGAATATCACGGATTATGACAATCTCAAGAGCTGCATTGAGGACGTGTATGCGTCAAAGAACCGTATCGGCATTGATAATATCACTTACACGAAGAACGAGGAGGACGGTACTCTCGACGGCAACATAAGCCTGTATTTTTATAGTGCGGCAGGCACGGACAAGGAATATGAGGCTCCCAATATAGCGGCATATATCAGCGGTACCAGTGATTTGTTTAAGACGGATAAGGTGGAAGAACAGTATGAGGCAGTTGTTGAAGACGAAAGCGGCGATGAAGAAGCCGCAGAGTAAGCGCAAACTGAACAACGAGGGAATGTCACTTGTGGAGGTCATCATCTCGATTACCATACTTTCTGTGGTGGTAGTGCCTGTGATGCATGCTTTGACCAGCGCGGCGTATTATAATCTCAGGGCGCGCAACAGGCAGAACGTTACGTTTGTGGCGGAGAGCTTGATGGAAACGTTTAAGGGATATGATATATTTGACAGTGAAAATCAGCTGAAAAGCACGACTACACCCGAGGGAGACACGCATATAGAGGCGCAGGACACACTGGAATGGCTGTTTAGCGATGACGGCAAAAGTAATCTTGCCGGTAAAATCGGTGCTGAGGAGATAGGCGAGGTAAAAAGCAATATTGGAAGTATTCGTGGCAATCTCATCAATGCGGGCAGCAATGATGTAGTTTTTAACATAACGGATATGAAAGCTGAGGATGGTAAGGTTTACGACGTAGAGATTACGGCGCACCCGGAGGGAACTCAGGAGATTTTTGAGATTGACAATTTTTCGAGGAAGACGGACGCGATATTTGTAGGTCCACTTCATGAGGACGACAATCAGGTGATTACATATATAAGAAATGATTTCCTGGAAAATCATTGTCAGCCGGTCGGCAGCACTTCTACCGGCGGTGATGCTGGTGGCGGCAGCGGTGCAGGTACGACTGATGACTTTATGAAGGCTATGCAGAAAGTCGACGTAAGGGGCGATGAGCTTACGACGGACGACATTGCTGACGGCTTGAAGGATGAATATATAAAGGTTAAGAAGCGGGAGCTTACATATATTGTAAATAGCGCTACGGATGTAAAATGCGAGATTAAGTACACATATAGTATAGATAAGATTGATTACCTTAAGCTTAATGAGAGTGAAAGCAGTGTCACGCCGCCAAGTTCAAGCACAGCGGAAGGCGAGGGGGGCATAGAGAGAGAACCCGATTCAGATGTCGAAGCCGATCAGGCATATACGCTCGTGGAGGGAGCAGAGGTGGCGGATTTGGGCGCTGATGTGACGGGGGTTGATTTTACAGGCTTTTCGATGATTGAGTCAAAGCCATATGATGACGGCACGGGTGATCTCGAACCGACAGAAGGCAATGATATGTTTGATAAATTATACATATATTATTATCCCGCATATAGCTATCTGAATACTATCTGGTCGGACTGCGATCCCGAAAGCATAGAGATAAAGGTGGAAAGCGGCGCAGTTTCGGATCCCGACGCGATAATTGATTTTTATTTGATTAAGCAAAAGATTGCCGATTCTGCTGTGGCGCTCGACTATGAAGGCGAGGACCTTGAATATAAGCCGACAGTATCGGCGGAAATATTGGCAACGTTGGCGAAAGCCAATCTTTATCACAATTTAAGTGATAATATATATGGCAATAGACCGCATGACCTGGTGTCACCAAGCGGATTTACCGAGGCAAAGGGATATAACGATGCGCAGCTGACGAAAAAGAAAAAAGTGCTTGTGTATACAGTTACGATAGTGATAAGTGACAAGGCGGGCAATAAGGTTTCGGAGATTACGGGTTCTATGAATGAGAAACTTGTAAGTACAGGAAAAGGTACCGGCGCTGGTACTGGTACGCCATAAACTGTTTTATTGATGGGGAGTGAGGCTATGCGGCGGATAAAACTGAATAACAAGGGTTCGGCGATAGTTTCCGTGATGATTGTCAGCACATTTATCACAATCCTTGCGACGACAATCCTGTATGTTACCAGTAGGAATTACCTGGTCAAACAGAATGATTACCAAAACAAGATAACGTTTTATCAGGCGGAACAGACGCTCGATGATTTGAAAGCGATGTTTGCGGAGGATATTTCAAAGGCATGCCAGTATGCCTATGAGCAGACAATGATTAATTATGGCATCAGCAGCAGCTCGGCTGAAAGGGCGAATAATTACAACAAAGCGTTTGTCGAATACCTTGTGGCACTGTGGGAATATAGTGAACTTCCTGACGGAGAGAATAATGAGCATGTCCATAAGGAAAATAGTAGTTATACACAATTTTCGGAAATGCTTGTACAGCAGTATAGTGTGTATTCCGGCAAGGATAAGTCTGATATTGAAAAGCACATAATAAACGATCAGGACGGCGAGGCTTCCTGCGGTTATGTTTCTGAGCCGGACAAGGGGCGGTTTACCATAAAAGGAGTAATAGTACGCTATGCCGAAAAAGGCTATGCGACGTACATAACGACTAATATCGTGCTGAGCGCTCCTATATATAACTGGGGCGAAGAAGACGAGGCCGATATGGACGAAACTCTGCGAATGGGTGATTATATCATGTACGAAAACTGGGAGAGGTATAGTAAGTAGTAGGAGGACAAAGGCAATGCGAAACAAGGGGATGTCACTTGTTGAGATAATTGTAGTGGTTGCTGTTATGTCCGTACTGATAGGCGTAATGGGTTATGGGCTTTCGCTTTCGAGCGGCAAGCCTGCCGAGGAATGCGCACGCAAGCTTGTCAGCGAGATACAGCAGGCGCGAATGGCAGCGATGGGAAAGAACAGGACTGCCATAACTATACGCGCCGACGATGGCGGGCAGGACGGCGTGTGGGTAGATTTAAAGTCTTGGACAGTGGCTGATGACGGAAGTACTGTAGAGCAGCCTGTGGAGACGAAAAAGGTCGGGAGCAAAGTGAATATAGACTGCAATGACCTGACGCTTGAATTTGACCGCGCAAGCGGCGCGCTGGTGGGAGAGACTGGTGTCGTGGAGATACACATTTCAAAAGCGAATACAAAGAAAAAGATTGTAATATACGGTCTTACAGGCAATGTAGACTTGGTAGCGGAATGATTAACATACTGGTGCTTTGTGATAGGAGTTGAGGATTATGGGTAAAAGAAAGGGTAATAATAAGGGCTTTTCGCTTGTAGAGCTGCTTTGTGCGGTTGCCATATTTTCTCTGGTGGTGACTACGGCGGGGGCTGTGATGGTGTTTACGTCGCGCAGTTATAGAAACAGTACATCCGAGACGACTGTCCAGCAGGAGGCTCAGTTTGCCGCAAACCGCATAGGCGGGCTCATACAGGACGCTACGGAGGTTACGTTTGATGATTCTAATCCTGACAACAAGATTTTGACTATAAAAAAAGGCGATGCTGCGACATATGAGATAACACATGACATCAACTTGAAAGAGCTCAAGTACAGTGACGGAACAGAGACAGCCCCGCAGGTTCTTGCAGAAAACATAAGGGATTTTGTGGTAAATGCCGATAAATTTGATGACACGAAGACAGTCGAACTTGTTATGGCTGTGACTGACGGCATAAAAAATTATGATGTTGCCTATACTATGACGGCACGTAATGACGAGGTCACGATAGAAGCGGGCGATGGCAAGATTACGCCGGTATATATGATAAAGCTGGGAAGTCCCCGCATCGTGATGGTTCCCGGCGAGGAGCTGACGGTTAAAGATATAGAACTGGTGAACTTGACAAAACTGGCGGAAGTAAGCGGCTATCCGGATGTCTTTGAGAAACCGGAGGTTAATGGCAATGAAGTAAAGCTCAAACTGAAAACATCGGCGGGCGCAAGTACGGCGTATGACAGCTATAATATAAAGCTTCAGGGAACAGATGACGAAGGAGTTGTAAGGGCGGAGGCGACTATTGAGATTGCGGTAAGGCGTGTAGAACGCATAGGAGACAACAACAAGCTGTCGATAACATCGAAAACAGGCATAGACGGGAGGAAAACATACACTTTCCACGCAAAGGCGCAAGGTGTGAATCTTGCAAAGGTACCGGGTGCATACTGGGATACAGGCTGGGTTGATCCTCAAAAAATAGTAGAACCGCTCGCAGGAGGCGTGGATTATTATATTGCTTATGCGGGTGATACGACTAAGCATAATCCGTCTGAATATTTTGAGGAGCCTACAATAAGCTGTGATTCTAATGAGACAAGGATAAGCTTTGTGCAGAAAAAGCCGCTAAACAGCAACATGGAATTTCATGTCAGGGTAAAGTCCGCACATGCCGATGGTCAAAATAAAGGCGGAGCGCATTATGCCGATATCTATGGCGAGGGGATTTTGAAAGGCACGGGTTTCAAGCAATCAGATGCTTTTGAAAGGATACTTGAGCCGGGTGAGAAGCATGAGATAGTGATTAACGGACTTAAGGGCGGCGACTGGGCTATTGATGTAGTAGATGGCAGTGGCAACAAAAAATACCCGGGGATTCCTGAAAGTGACAATATAACCATGCCGTCAGGCACATCATTTGTATTGGACGAAAGCAGCAATAAGCTGACAATATCCGTTGCCCCAAGTGAGACAGGTTACAGCACGCCGGGCGCACCTGTGGATGGCGTCGCAGGTCAGGCATCCGGTGAGATTGAAGGAAATATATTGGTAAATATACGCCCCAAGGGGTCTACTGAGGCAAGCGACGTAGCGGCAAGAGTTTGGGTAGGTGTGCGTCGCGTGACAGGTATTACGCTTACATGCAAACAGCTAAAAAGCGGAACGACAGGTAGTGGTGATGAGAAACATCCAAGAGTGCAGGAGCCATATGCGGATGGTGCGCAGTATCAGTTTCGGGCCAAGGTTGAAGGGACACATCTGAATCCGACAGAGTTGCTGGGCGATACGAGTGTTACCGATGTGACAGAGGCAACTAAGAACATTAATCCGTATGCGATTAGATTTTATTGGCAGCTTTATATAAAGGGGAAACCTGTATCAGGATATTCGGACGATTTACTCTGGGATAATGGGTATAATACGGGCGGTGACTATACTGATGATAAAAACGGAAAGCACATAGAATATAATGAATCTGGAAAAGGTAAAGAAAAGTTGGAGAAGAATGAGAAACCGGGTTATTTCTTTGTGGATAATTTAGGAGTAATGGGTCAGGATCCGCTCATAAATATTACTTTGAAAAAAGAGTTTCCTATGTATGGCGAGCTCAGAGTGGCGGCACAGGCTGAGCATGCTTACGGGGGAAATAAGAATAAGGTGACATATGGTGCGCCTATTGCCAAGGTCCAGATTCTTGACGAAGATACAAATATTGATAACTATCCGCATATTGACAGAGATAGTCTCTACAGAGACATGGATGTCGTAATCGTGGAGCCAAACCAGACCATAACGCTGCCGATTAAGTTTTCGCAGTCTGTGGATGATGTTTCTGTATCGGAGAATTTTAAACATGCGACGAGCACAAGCACAAATCTGGCGGTAAGCAGGGAGGAGAGTATACGAAGTTCGGCAGGAAGTGGCAATGCGTCGGATACGTGGTACATAGATGTGCACATAGGTCGCGACGAGAGGGGGATTGCAAACAGCACAGATGAACTTGAAAAAGGCGCGTTTATCCTGGATGTGACTGGCGTTAAGGGAGACAACAAGGAGCCTATGTCGATTAAGTTCCTTGTAAGGCGTGTGGAGGAGATTCAGGTTAGGGCTGAAGAAGAAGAAAATAAAGAGGGCAAAGACATTGAACTTACCGCTACAGTGACAGGCTGCGGTGTTGAGAAATATGAAAAAGATAACAATATTGACCCATATTATTTTAAGAAGATGCCAAGTACTCAGCCAAACGGTAAAAAATATACATATGCAGACAAGGATTCGGATTACAAATATCCGTGTGCGATAGAATGGTCGTACTCTACTGATAATAAAGGACATGATGAAAATGTCTGGAAGAAAATAGTCAGCATAACTACGGAGGGGTTTGATACTGAAATTCATCGTATTGATGATGAATACATTGAATATTATCAGCTTGTAAGGAAAAGTGAATATAATGAGTGCGGAATTGTGCTGCATCTAAAAAAGGCATTTCCAAGCAGCACGGAAATACGTGCACATTCACTTCACGCCGGCAATCCCAAGTTGGGCGACAGCGCAGAAGAATATAAGCGAGCCCCTGAAAATGTAAATAAAACAAAAATTTATTATGCTGACTATAGTATTGATAAGCATACGGGAATCAATGGATACTACAGGGTTAGAGCGGTACGTATACCGCGAGGCAGCGAATCGGATGTAGTTATAAGTCCGGAGGAGCGGGATAGGATATTTGCCAATATTCCTGAGATAGATGAAAAAACGCTAAGAGAGCATCCGGAGATAAAGCAGATAAGCAAAAATGATGGAAGATGGTTCTGGCGTTCAAAAGACTTGACTGCGGGTGAAACGGAGTTTAATGGCTGGAGGAGATGTATTGAATATAGTCAGGATGCGCAGAAATTAAACGCAGACGAGACCAGTACATTCAAGCCGTCGCACAAATATGTCGTTGAGATGGGATTCTTTATATTTGACGATCAGAATAAAATTTCGTCGGGCGATGCAGTATTACGGTGGCCGCATGATCAAGAAGTGGCTAATGAAGTTACAAATGGGAGAATGGATAACTCTGTAACAGCCAATGACGGCTATAGTACGACATTTACTTTAAACAAAGCAGTTGTGCAGTTTAGCGGTCTTGGGGGGAATGAATACAATTATGGTTCAATGGGTCAGCCTATTGTGATTGATAACGAGTTCACGTGTGGGGTTACGCAAGTGACGGATGAGATGGACTTTGGAAAGTTCCCTGCCCTTGAGCTTAGGGTAGAGAAACTTGTGGATGGTCAATGGGTAGAAGAAACTAAAGATCATCAAAAGCCAACTTGGAATTATATACCTATACGCAAGAGTAATGGCTGGCAGACAGGCTGCTTATATAGGGCATTCCTGATACTGGATGATTCAAAGGGGCTGTCGGTTAATAAGTGGAATGGTAATTCTCTAAACCCAGCGTATACCCCGCAAGTTAAGAGCGAGATGGGATACTGGCCTCTGTGTAGCGGAACATACGAAGGAGAGGGTACTACGGGCAAAGTAGATTTTGAAAAATTTACTTTTGATGGCGAAAAAGGCTATATTTACTTTGAAGTGAAGTAAGGAAAAACGTCCAATGGAAAAATCCATTGGACGTTTTTATACGCTAAGCGCTATGATATTTCTGAATCAGTTCGCTATGCTCCGTTACCACGTTTTTTAATATAGATATATCTTGCTTCATAGTATCATAGTCATCCACACTGGTTTTATACCTGTCATAAGTTGACGTATAACAAGCCTCAATAGTTTGCAATCTGGGAATAATATTATTTTCTTGATTGAGCTCAATCCTCTTAACCCTGTCTTTGACGCCTTGCAATTCGCCCTTAACGCCTTGCAAATCGTCTTTGACACTTTGCAAATCGTCTTTGACGCCTTGCAAATCGTCTTTGACGCCTTGCAAATCGTCTTTGACGCCTTGCAAATCGTCTTTGACGCCTTGTAATTCGCCCTTAACGCCTTGCAAATCGTCTTTGACACCTTGCAAGTCATCCTTAACGCCCTGCAAATCATTTTTTATGTCCTGTATGTCGCGCTTGACATTTACCATATCGGTTTTAACGCCTTGTAAGTCATTTCTCATGGGTTCAAGCATATTCGATATTGCTAACAATAATTCATTATCGCTCATACATATTCCTCCTTTATCATGCTCTCTGTTTTAGTGTCTTGCCTGCACAGGATTCAAAATAAATCTGCCTGACGGCATACATGCAAGCTGTATGATGCAATTTAAAATCAAACCTGTATCATATGTACTAACACTATATCAAAATATAAAAAAACTGTCCAATCGAAATGTAAAAACTCATACTAAACTATTTATAAAAAACATAAAAAATTTATAAACTGCATCTTGCAATAATTTCACAATCCGTGCTTTCAATCGTTTATCTTTATTATATTCTCTGGAAAGGAATTTTGCAATATAGGCATTAACTCTTTTTACGAGCTGTCTGATGCTTGATGCAATAGCCTGAAAAAATAATTTGTTGCCGTCTGAAAGCTTTTTTGTCAAGCATACTTCCTGTTTTTTCTTAATATATTGTAAAAAACGAATAAGGCAGAGAAATTTTATGTTGTGGAAAAACGATAAGAATGCAAACATTGACATGGGCAAGGGAATAAAAGGCAGGCTAAAGCAGAATTTAGAAGATATAAGCGCATATCTGTATGAAAAAAGTATTTCCAGAAAAGCCGTGACGATGGCGGCTGCACTCTTGGTGCTTGCAGGTTTAGTAGGTGTAAAATACAGTGACAGCGGCATTTTCACGGCTTCAAGCTCTGCGGTAAACGGCAGAGAGCTGCCGATATACTGCGTGCAGACTGATGAGCCCAAAATTGCGTTGACGTTTGATGCGGCGTGGGGCAATGAGGACACCCGTGAGATAATGGAGATACTCAAAAAGCACAATGTAAAGGTAACGTTTTTTATGACGGGCGGGTGGGTAGACGCCTACCCTGACGATGTAAAATACATCCTCTCCGAGGGCCACGACCTCGGCAACCACAGCGAAAACCACAAAAACATGAGCCAGCTCTCCGACGCGGAAAAAAAGACCGAGCTGATGACCGTACACGACAAAGTAAAAGCGCTCACAGGCTACGACATGTTCCTTTTTCGCCCGCCATATGGAGATTATGACAATGCTGTCATAAAAACAGCGCGAGAGTGCGGCTATTACGCAATTCAATGGGACGTAGACAGTCTCGACTGGAAAGACTACGGCGTCGACGCCATCATTAAAACCGTCACACAGCACAAGCACCTGGGCAACGGCTCGATAATCCTCTGCCATAACGGTGCAAAGTACACAGCACAGGCGCTCGACACCCTAATCAGCACACTGCAGGAGGCGGGCTACACATTTGTCCCACTGTCAGAGCTTATATACAAAGACAATTATACAATGGACCACGAGGGCAGGCAGCAGCCTAAATAATGAAAGCGATATATTGCACAGTACACTAATGATTTTCCGTTCGCAAAAACGGCGCGGTCAAAAATATTGGCATTGAATAAGCGAGCGCATAAGCATATCTAAATTCAGTGGCGGGCGCGGCAAGAAACAATGTAAGCACGAGTGCAATCGGCGGCAGGCATATGAGCGCGCTTGCCGCGCACTCAGACCTAAGACATAGGGCAGCCGCAATCAAGGCGAGCCAGAACAACAATCCCATGCTCCAAAACGCTCCATACACAGGGAACAAATCATTGAGCTTGAAAAGTATCTCGCGTATTTTTACCACAGCGCCTCCACGCAATATAGGCTCCCACGAAAGCCCAAATTCATTGAGAAAAATCCCGTCTGCAAGTCCCGTCTTATATTCGGTATCGGGATACCAGTACCCCCTAGTCTGCTCCACATACGCGTCAAAATACAGTTTTGGATTGGCGATGCCTATCATGAGCCAGTTTTTGAAAAATTCGCCTTTGTGTGTCTCCAGGTAATCAAGCCCGCTTGCGCGAATAAGTTTTAGAATGCCGTCGGAAACGTCAGGCTGGTATGCGGATGCGACTTTTTCCGGGTCCATTAGTTTGCTCAAAAACTCACGCTCGTCATCAGTCAGTTTGCCGCCGTTTGTCATGACGCTTGCAAGCTGCTGAGCAGGTATGGAAAGTGCTTCTGCAAAATCATTTTGTTTCACGTTATAAATTTCCATGCAGGGATATTTTACAAAAAGCGCTATGCCGATTATAATCAAATTCATGGGAATTAAAATCTTCCAATAATTTCTATATGCAAAAAGTATAAAGGGCAGGCTTGCCAGGAAAGCATACCACCCGTTTCCGCGCAGCAGGCAGAGCATTATACCTGAAAAGACGTATGGAAGAATAAGCGTAAAGTATTCGGAAAGCTTTATTTTTTCGTGCTTTCCGTTTGGCAGAGTGGCATTTGGGCGCAGCAGAAGCCTTACAAGCACGGCGCAGAAAAGCGTCATGCAGCCGGCGAACGGTATATCTTTCCACATAGTTACGGCAAAAATGCCATTGTACGGCATAAGTGCATAAAAGCAGACTGCGGCGCAGATGATGGGTGTGATAAAGCCCGCCTTTTGCAGCGTCTTGATAACATAGCCTACCACTATCGCCATAAATGTCATTTGGGCAAGCGTATACATCGCAAGCCCGAAGTGTGCATCGCCGGTAATCGTCATGCCTATGTTATAAAAACATCCTATAATTGCAGTATGCACGATTGAATGGTGATTGCTGAGCTCGTAAGCCCCGATAATCTGTGCGTATTGATTTACACTGTCGGGCGTCATAACGGCTGGATATTCAAACAAAAAATAAGGAAGCCAGCACACAAAGCAGACTATTCCCGCGGCATACGATAACCAAGGGTGCTGGTAAAACGTGCCTGTGATATGCACGTATTCGCTTGCCTGAAAAATCAGCAGTGTCAGATAATAATATATTATAAGGAAACCCGCCGTCGACAAGCTAAGGACTATCACGCAAAACAACGTGCTTGAGAGGCTTCCGATGATTGTATGATATGCGGCAGCCAGGGTAAAGATTGTGAATAACAAGCTCAAAATTGAGGCGAGGACAGCGTCCTTTTGTTCAATGCGTCCCTCGAAATTATCCTGGTGAATTTTGTAAAAAATATATGACAGCGCGATAAAAAGCAGGATAGAGACTGGGCTTGCTGTGGATATGGAGCATATGCGCACTATGGCAAAAAGAGTGAGATAACTTTTGGCAAACACTTTTAACAGGGTCATAAATACCTCCGTATCGGGGAAAATTTACAATTTACATAAATTAATAATAGAATGAAATTCCATTATAGTCAACAAACATTGCATTAATTGTTAATTTCTGGTATACTAAATTTCGATTTATGTAAAAACAGGAGGGGAAACACGCTATGAACTGGGAAAACAATGTGCGCAGGGTAGTGCCGTATGTCGCGGGCGAACAGCCGCAAAATCCAAAGGTTATCAAGCTCAACACGAACGAATGCCCATATCCGCCCTCGCCCAAGGTCACTGAGGCGCTGAGAGGATATGATACGGACAACCTTAGAAAATACCCTGATATGAATATCACGCCGCTTGTCAACGCTCTGGCAGAGTTTCATGGCATTTCGCCCGAGCGGATTTTTGTAGGCATAGGTTCGGACGATGTGCTTTCGATGGCGTTTATGACCTTTTTTAATTCGAACAAGCCTATACTTTTTCCTGACGTCACATATTCATTTTATGACGTATGGGCGGATTTATACAAAATTCCATATGAATGTCAACCGCTTGATGAGGGTTTTAACATAGTAAAGACTGATTATTTCAAGGAAAATGGCGGCATAGTGATAGCAAATCCCAACGCGCCGACGGCAATTCTTGCGAAAGTGTCTGATTTGGAGGAGATTATACAGGCAAATCCCAATTCTGTCGTGATAATAGATGAGGCGTATATAGACTTTGCGATTGAGGTTAAGGACAGCTGTCTGCCGCTTATCGATAAGTACGACAATCTGCTTGTGACGAGGACTTTTTCAAAATCGCGCTCAATGGCGGGGATGCGTATAGGCTATGCGTGCGGCAGCGAAAAGCTTATAAAGTATTTGAATGACGTAAAGTTTTCGTTTAATTCTTACACGCTGAGCACACCTGCGATTTTGGCAGGAGCTGCGTCGGTAAAGGACAACGATTATTTTGTCAGCACATGCAATAAGGTAAGGGCGACAAGAACTAGAATATTTCAGGAGCTGCAGCGCCTTGGTTTTGAGGAGACGGTGTCACACACGAACTTTTTATTCGCGGCGCACGAAAAGGTTCCCGCCCGGCAGATTTTTGACGCGTTGAAAGAAAACGGCATTTATGTAAGGCACTGGAATAAGCCGAGGATTGACAATTTCCTGCGCATTACGGTCGGCACTGACGAGGAGATGGACACGCTTGTCGCATTTCTGAAAAGGTATTTGTGATTTATGATGATTTTATGATAATTTTATGGTAATGGAGGTAAAGATGAAAGAATTTATTTTAAACATTTTAAGAGGAATTGTTGTAGGGCTTGCTAATGTAATCCCTGGAGTGAGCGGCGGCACTATGATGGTGTCAATGGGCATATATGACAAGCTGATACTGGTGCTTACGCATTTTATCAAGCGTATAAAGGAGGCTGTGGCGCTGCTTGTCCCTATAGGGATAGGTATGCTGCTTGCGATAGCGATTTTTTCAAAGCTGTTTTCGGAGATATTTTTTCCGAAATATCCGCTGCAGACAAACCTTTTGTTTATCGGTTTGATTTTGGGCGGGCTGCCTGCCATTTACAGCAAGGTTAAGGGCAACACTGTAAAAACTCCGCATATTATAGCGTTTGCGGCATTTTTTGCGCTTGT
>CANQHZ010000003.1 GCA_947623805.1 uncultured Lachnospiraceae bacterium
ATACCTGTAACAACTGTCTTCTTTGTCTCCTCGCTGATACCAACGATTTCAACTTCCTCATTGAGGTGGAGAGTACCACGCTCAACACGGCCTGTAGCAACAGTACCACGACCTGTAATTGTGAAGATATCCTCGATAGGCATAAGGAACGGCTTATCTGTATCACGCTGAGGATCGGGAACATACTCATCAATTGTATGCATAAGATCCATAATCTTGTCGCCCCACTCTCCTGAAGGATCTTCAAGAGCCTTCAGCGCAGAACCCTTAATGATAGGGCAGTCATTGAAGCCGTACTCCTCAAGCTGCTCAGTAACTTCCATCTCAACCAGCTCGATAAGCTCCTCATCGTCTACCATATCGCACTTGTTAAGGAATACAACAATATAAGGAACACCAACCTGACGTGAAAGGAGGATATGCTCCTTTGTCTGAGCCATAACACCATCTGTTGCAGCTACAACAAGGATAGCGCCATCCATCTGAGCCGCACCTGTAATCATGTTCTTTACATAGTCAGCATGGCCCGGGCAGTCAACGTGTGCATAATGTCTCTTTTCTGTCTCATACTCAACATGAGCTGTAGAGATAGTAATACCACGCTCTCTCTCCTCAGGAGCCTTATCAATCATATCAAATGCAACAGCCTCGCCTGTACCAAGTCTTGCATTAAGTGTCTTGGTGATAGCAGCTGTCAGTGTTGTCTTACCATGGTCAACGTGTCCAATGGTACCAATGTTACAATGGGGTTTACTTCTTTCAAATTTAGCCTTTGCCATTTTAAAAGTCCTCCTTAAAAAAGTTATAGATTATTTTTTGGTTTCATAGTTAATAAAACTTTACTCAACTAGCTTGATTATATTAGAAAATACTGGTTTTTTCAAGTCTTATTTGCAAAATACTGCCTTAAAAATATATTATTTGCTCCTTGCGGCAAGCACCTTGTCCTGAACTGACTTCGGAACCTGCTCATATCTTTCAAAGAACATTGAATAGTTTCCGCGTCCCTGCGTCTTAGAACGCAAATCCGTAGAGTAGCCGAACATCTCAGCAAGCGGAACATAGCCTTTTACCATCTTGCCGCCGCCAATGTCCTCCATGCCCTCGATACGTCCGCGGCGTGAATTAATATCGCCGATAACATCGCCCATATATTCCTCAGGCATTGTTACTTCGACCTTCATTATCGGCTCAAGAAGCACAGGCGCCGCTTTCTGCATAGCCTCCTTAAACGCAAGTGAACCTGCGATATGGAATGCCATTTCAGATGAGTCAACCTCGTGATATGAGCCATCGTATACATTTGCGTATACGCCCACTACAGGGAACCCGCCCAGAATGCCTGCATGAGTAGCTTCTTCAATACCCTCGCCGATTGCAGGTATATATTCTTTCGGAATAGCGCCACCGACTACGGTAGACTCAAACTTAAACAGCTCATCTCCATTAGCATCCATAGGTGCGAATTTAACCTTACAATGACCGTACTGACCACGTCCACCTGACTGCTTAGCATACTTAGACTCGATATCAACCTCTTTGGTAATAGCCTCCTTGTATGCAACCTGAGGTGCGCCGACATTCGCCTCAACCTTAAATTCTCGTAAAAGTCTGTCCACGATAATCTCCAGGTGAAGCTCGCCCATTCCGGCGATGATAGTCTGTCCGGTCTCCTGATTTGTGTGCGCTCTGAAAGTAGGATCCTCCTCCGCAAGCTTCGCAAGCGCTTCGCCCATCTTGCCCTGACCTGCCTTCGTCTTAGGCTCGATAGCAAGCTCAATAACGGGCTCAGGGAACTCCATAGACTCAAGGATAACAGGGTGCTGCTCATCGCATATCGTATCACCAGTAGTCGTAAACTTAAAGCCTACCGCCGCCGCGATATCTCCCGAATAAACCTTGTCAAGCTCCTGACGCTTATTTGCATGCATCTGCAGAATACGTCCCACACGCTCTTTTTTGTCCTTTGTAGCATTAAGTACATATGAACCTGAATTCAATGTACCTGAGTAAACTCTAAAGAATGCAAGCTTACCTACAAACTGATCCGCCATAATCTTAAATGCAAGCGCTGCAAACGGCTCATCATCCGAAGAATGGCGCTCAATCTCATTTCCTTCCAAATCCACGCCCTTAATGGCAGGGATATCAGTAGGAGCCGGCATAAAATCAAGGATAGCATCAAGAAGCTTCTGTACACCCTTGTTTCTGTATGCCGAACCACAGCATACGGGCACTGCCGTACACTCGCACGTACCCTTTCTCAAAGCAGCTTTGAGCTGCTCTATAGAAGGCTCCTCGCCCTCAAGGTACATCATCGTCAAATCATCATCCAACTCACAAATCTTCTCAACCATCTCTGAATGGTAAAGTTCTGCGTCGTCAGCCATATCTGCAGGTATATCAGTAACTGAAATATCGTCACCCTTATCATCATTGTAGATGTAAGCCTTCATCTCCATGAGATCGACAATGCCCTTAAAATCATCCTCTTTACCTATAGGCAACTGAAGAATAATGGCATTCTTTCCAAGTCTCGTCCTAATCTGATCTACAGCACCGTAAAAATTAGCACCCAAAATATCCATCTTATTGATGAACGCCATTCGCGGTACATTGTAGGTATCAGCCTGACGCCATACATTTTCTGACTGCGGCTCTACACCGCCCTTTGCACAGAACACGCCTACAGCACCGTCAAGCACTCTAAGTGAACGCTCAACCTCTACTGTAAAGTCTACGTGTCCCGGAGTATCTATGATATTGATACGATGCTCCAGAGCACCTTCAAGAGGCTTAGCAAACTCCTGATGCGTCCAGTGGCAGGTAGTAGCGGCTGACGTAATAGTGATACCTCTCTCCTGCTCCTGCTCCATCCAGTCCATAGTAGCAGTGCCTTCATGCGTATCACCAATCTTGTAATTAACACCGGTATAGTATAGAATACGCTCTGTAAGAGTAGTCTTACCCGCATCTATATGAGCCATAATACCGATGTTTCTGGTCCTCTCTAAAGGATATTCTCTCCCAGCCAAGGTTTTTCCTCCTCTTATAATTGAAACAATACTATGCAGCCGACAAACAATTAAAATCTGTAATGCGCAAACGCCTTGTTTGCCTCTGCCATTTTGTGCATATCTTCTTTTCTCTTAACAGCAGCGCCGGTATTATTAGCTGCATCAAGAATCTCGTTCGCCAGTCTTTCTTCCATGGTTTTCTCGCCTCTCTTACGTGAGAACATTACTAACCAACGAAGACCTAATGCCTGACGACGTTCAGGCTTAACCTCAAGGGGTACCTGATATGTCGCGCCGCCGATACGCCTTGCCTTACATTCAAGCATAGGCATAATGTTATTCATAGCTTCCTCAAAAACGTCTACCGCGGGCTTCTGAGCCTTTTCTTCAACTCTCTCGAACGCGCCGTATACGATTTTCTGCGCAACACCTTTCTTACCGTCCAACATAACGTTGTTGATAAGCTTGGTAACTACCTTGTTATTGTAAATAGGATCAGCCATTACATCTCTTTTCTGAATATGTCCTTTACGTGGCACGGTTCTTCCCTCCTTAATTAATAATAGCGCACAGGCACTATTTGATTAAATCAACGGTACTCACATTAAAAAAACCTTGTGTTCGTGCGGTTTTCTATTTTAATAGAAAGGTATTAAATAAGAATCCCAACACTAATTAGTTTTTTGTGGTACAGGGCTGACAATGATTATTTGCCCGCCTTAGGTCTCTTAGCTCCATACTTAGAGCGAGCCTGCTTCCTGTTAGCGACACCCGCGGTATCAAGAGTACCTCTGATAATATGATATCTTGTACCAGGTAAGTCCTTAACACGTCCGCCTCTGATGAGAACAACACTATGCTCCTGTAAATTGTGACCTTCGCCCGGAATATAGCTTGTTACTTCCATTCCGTTTGAAAGACGAACTCTGGCAATCTTTCTGAGAGCCGAATTAGGCTTCTTCGGAGTTGCTGTCTTGACTGCTGTACATACGCCTCTCTTTTGAGGTGCCGATGTATTGGTTGTCTTCTTCTTCAAAGAATTGTAACCTCTCTGCAGAGCGGGAGCATTTGACTTCTTAACTGACTCCTGACGTCCTTTTCTCACTAATTGGTTAAATGTTGGCATTCTTTTTCACCTCCTGATTATATACTATATGCCATTTACACACATACTAGATTAGTATAATTTCAGTCTTTACTTTTGTCAATTCTTTTTTTATAAATTTATGATAATTTTTTCCATATTTTTAAATATTACACGCCTATGCGGTTGAATTTATCGGTTAAATATATTATAATTTTATAAATTTTAAAATTTTTTGTATATTTTGTCAGATTGTACCTAAAACACAGTATTAAAACCGTTGCAAGCGGTATGGAAAGCGATATATGAAAATTATAAATCTGACTGCTGTTTTTTTATCTGTCACATTTTTGTTAATCCTTACCGGATGTTCACATACAGACAATACAGCGGCCGAAGAAACACAAATAATTGAAGAAATTGACTGGATTACCGACTTTGACGAAGTCGTTCCCACAACTGCTTATGCTGTTAGTGAAAAACGTGACAACACTCCCGTATGCCTTGTACCGCAAGCCTCGGGGGACATCGTCTATTCCAACGAGCTTGCTTCCATAGATGCGTCAAATATATCGGAAGGTTACATCATGGTTAATTACAAGGGAACCAATCCCAGGGTAAAGCTTCAGATAATAAAAGACGACAACGTGACATACACCTACAATTTGCACGGCGGATACGAGGTCTTTCCGCTCTCGGAGGGCAGCGGCGAATATAAGATTTCAGTCTACGAAAATATAACCGACAATCGGTATGCCACAGCCATCTCGCAGACAATAAATGTAAATATTTCCAATGAATATGGGCCTTATTTGTATCCAAACCAATATGTAAATTTCAATTCTTCAAGCAAAGTCGTGGAAAAAGCACAGCAGCTTGCCGAAAACTGCTCAAACGACTTGGATGTGGTAACAAAAATATACAATTTCGCAACCACTATCGTCTACGACCACGCAAAGGCCGAACTTGTCGAATCAGGGTACACGCCAAACGTAGACGCCATTATGGAAAGCGGCACAGGCATCTGCCTTGATTATGCGGCTTTAATGGCAAGTATGCTGCGCAGCCAAAATATACCGACACGGCTTGAAGTCGGCTATGCGGGAGATGCTTACCACGCATGGATAAGCACATACACCACAGATACAGGCTGGATAAACGGCATTATTGAGTTTAACGGCAAGGATTGGACTATAATGGACCCCACATTTGCCGCAAATTCCAATGAAACAACCCTCAAAAACTTTATCGGGGACGGCAGCAATTATACCACAAAATACATATATTAATAATTTATACCACCAACGGAGGCAGCAATGAAAAAATGTAAGTCTCTGACAAATAGTGAGACAGCCTCATTTTGCGGACAACTGGCCCTCCTCCTTCCCGCCGGGATTAATATTCTCGAAAGTATCCAACTAATGAAAGAGGATGCTGCATCTGACGAGGACAGGGAAATTCTATTACAAATAGAAACTTCGCTTCTTGATGAAAAGAGCTTTTCCGAGGCTCTGTCCGCGACGGGGGTTTTTCCTGAATATGTTACCTCTATGGTACTTTTGGGTGAGGAGATTGGCAAACTCGATATCATTATGAGAAGGCTTGCCGATTACTATACGCAGCAGGAAACTATCGCCACAGCCATAAAAAATGCAGTGAGATACCCACTTATAATGCTTGGACTGATGATAGTCATTTTGGCCGTGTTGATAACCAAAGTCCTTCCTATATTTAATCAGGTATTTCTACAGCTTGGCAGTAGTCTGACGGGAGCTTCACGCAGCCTCATGAAACTTGGCGACATTTTTCAGACTGCATCCGGCGCCTTGGTGCTCATTTTTGCGATTTTATCTATCGCCTTATTTATTTTATCAAAAAACGCAGGTTTCCGAAAGCGATTGGGACGTTTTTTACATACCTGCCGCTTTACGAAAAATTTTTTTATGAATATCGCGTACAGCAGATTTGCGTGTGCCATGTCCATGATGGTTTCCAGCGGCATAGATATTTTTAAAGGATTGGAAATCATTAATACAATCGTTGAAAACGAGCCCTTGCAACAAAAACTTGCCGTGTTCCGGGCTTCACTGCTAAACGGCGAATACGTAAACGACGCAATTAAAAAAGCCGGAATTTTTAGAGCACAGCATCAAAAAATGCTGCAAATCAGCTATAAAACAGGCGACAGCGACAGTGTATTTATCAAACTGTCCGAGTATTACGAGGAAACCGCACTAAATCAAATATACCGGCTCTTGGATACAATCGAGCCTACCCTCGTCATCATATTTTCATTCATTACAGGCACTATACTTATGTCGGTCATCATGCCGCTTATCGGAATTATGTCAGGCATAGGGTAATTTTGCATAATTTTAAGGAGTATTTTCCATGGACCGCTTTTCTACCGCCAAAGGCATAGGGACGTCAAAGCTATGGCATATTTTACCGTTCTTACTCATTTTAGTTTTTTTTGCCATATTTGTAATTGGCACAGCGTTTATTGACGATATCACAGACGAAGAACAATGCAAAAATCTCGAGACGACGCTTAGGCGTGATATCATGCAATGCTATGCCGTCGAGGGCACATATCCGCCAAGCCTTGACTATCTGGAAGAAAATTATGGTTTCTTTTACGACAAGGATAGATTTTATATTGACTATATCGCTATAGGCTCAAATATTATGCCTGATGTAACAATAATATCAAAAACCGAAGACAGCCATTAGCCATGTGCAAAACCATAACAGTCACAGACAAAGGAGGCAATATGCACCCCACCAACGACAAAAGACGCCGCCATACAATAGATATAATCTTTACCTTATCACTATTTCTGCTTTTTGCTGTTTCCTCCATCATCGCAATCCTTTTCGGCATACGAATATACAGTCATACTATATCCTCAATGGACCGAAACTATTCCTCACGCGCCTTTACCGCTTATATCACAGAAAAAATCCGCCAATCCGACAATGACAGTTCTATATATATAGATAACAGCAACGGTTATGAGCAACTCATAATAACTCAGACTATAAATGATGAAATTTATGCCACATCGTTGTATGAGTACAACGGCTTTTTATACGAGCTTTTCTCAAAAGTCAGCATAGAACTCACCCCCGACTCAGGGCAGAAAATTCTCCCTTTGTCAAAGCTTGATTTTGAATTTGTTTCGCCTTCGTTGTTAAGCGCACGATACATTGATAACTTAGGAAATGACACAGTTGTCTATGTAAGTCTGCACACCGCAGAAAATGCGTCAAGCGATAAATGACACTTGTGTCATTTATCGCTATAAATTTTTTGCCGCCTAGAGCGGAGAATGAGAGGAAATACAATGACTAACCGCAGTATTCCGCATAATGGACTTTTTCTCATCGAGCTGATTATATCAATATTTTTCTTCATCATTTCCTGTACCGTGGCCGTACAGCTTTTTGTGAAGTCATACAACGTAAGCCAAAATGCCATAAGCTATAATAACGCAGCACTTTACACGCAAAATATAGCCGAGATTTTTTTAAGCAGCAACGACAACTTCAATGCCGTAAAGGCAATGTACTCTGACACAAAATATTTCTCTGATGATTTTTGTATTCTTTTACTATTTGACAAAAATTGGGATTATACCGTCAAAGAAGAAAACGCTTTTTTTGCGGTTTATGCAAAAAACTATAGTAACGATGACTTTTCATACATTGATATATATATCTACGAGTACCAAAAACTATACACTAACGACTACATCCATAAACAGACTATAAAAAAATACCTCCGGTCAGCTCCCATAATTGCCCAATCAAATATACAATCGAAAGGAACCACACCACAGCCATGAATAAAAGACATATTTTTAGCCTTAATATCGGTTTATCCTCAATAGTGCTCATTTTCACAGTTCTATGCCTGATTTCATTTGGTGTGTTGTCGCTTGTCAGCGCAAACGCAGACTTTCGTCTCAGTCAAAAGGTACTAAAGCGTTCCTCTGCTTATTACGATGCCTGCAACTTGGCCGAAGATGACATAAGACAATTTGACGCCCAGCTCCGTAAAGCATACTCACAGGGAGCTGCAAACCAAAGCGAGCTTATAGCAAACTTATGTGGTCAGAAGGGGTTGGACAGTTATTCCCAAAGCTTTACTTATTACATAAGCGATATACAATATCTCTCTGTCAAATTGTCCGTGAATTATCCTTCGCCAGATGACGTCTGCCTGTATAAAATTGATGAATGGAAAATAGTGACAGACAATATACCAGAATATGATGACAATCTTCATATATACAAATAATATACCTGCAATAAACAACGCGTTCCCATACTATAAAAAGCATAGGAACGCGTTTTATCTTTGCAAATTATTCTATTTTTTATTCTTCTGTATTGTTATCTGCCGTAACGGCTTCTTCGTATGCTTCAGCCTCTGCCCCATCATTGTCATAACCTATCTCGTCATCCTCATATTCATCATCGCCAAATGCGATAACATCATCCGGATTCTTGTCACAGTCAAGCTTGACATTCCTGTATCTCCTCATACCGGTTCCGGCAGGAATGAGCTTACCTATAATGACATTCTCTTTAAGACCGACAAGCGGGTCAATCTTGCCCTTAATCGCCGCCTCCGTAAGCACCTTGGTCGTTTCCTGGAAAGACGCTGCGGAAAGGAACGAATTGGTCGCAAGCGCTGCCTTAGTAATGCCGAGAATTATGTCCTTGGCCTCCGCAGGCTGCTTGCCTTCAGCGACAAGTTTCTCATTTATGTCCTCAAGCTCAAGTCCGTCAACAAGCGTTCCAGGTAAAAACTCAGTATCTCCGCTTACCTCGATACGTTTCTTTTTCAGCATCTGGCGCACAATAACCTCAATATGCTTATCCGCAATATCAACGCCCTGCAGACGATAAACTCTCTGAACCTCGCGCAGAAGATAATTCTGCACAGCGCCAATCTTCTTTATTTCAAGCAGGTCATGAGGATTAACGCTACCCTCTGTAAGCTCGTCGCCCGCCTCAATAGTAGCTCCATCCATAACCTTAATACGTGAACCGTACGGGATAAGGTATGTCTTTTCGTTTACGCCGTCAGAAACAATAATCTCGCGCTTTTTCTTTGTATCCTTAATCGTGGCAACACCGCCAAATTCCGCGATAATCGCAAGACCTTTCGGCTTTCTCGCCTCAAAAAGCTCCTCTACACGCGGAAGACCTTGCGTAATATCATCACCCGCAACACCGCCCGTATGGAAGGTTCTCATGGTAAGCTGCGTACCAGGCTCACCAATTGACTGCGCCGCGATAATGCCTACCGCCTCGCCTATCTGAACAGGCTCGCCTGTCGCCATATTAGCGCCGTAGCACTTTGCGCAGATGCCTACACGCGACTTGCAGCAGAGAATATTTCTTACCTTCACCTTCTCAATAGGCTCGCCCTTTTCGTTTACTCCCTTGGCAATTATTTTTGCAGCGCGGCTCGGAGTAATCATATGATTTCTCTTTACAAGCACATTTCCGTCTCTATCAGTTATATCCTCGCATGAAAATCTGCCTGTAATCCTGTCCTTAAGGCTCTCTATTGTCTCCTTACCATCCATAAATGCCGCAACATCCATGCCCGGTATGAAATCCTTGCCTTCACAACAGTCAACCTCACGAATAATCAGCTCCTGGCACACGTCAACCATTCGGCGCGTCAGATAACCGGAGTCGGCTGTACGAAGCGCCGTATCGGAAAGTCCCTTACGCGCACCATGCGCAGACATAAAGTATTCCAAAACGTCAAGCCCTTCACGGAAGTTTGACTTGATAGGAAGCTCGATAGTACGCCCTGTCGTATCCGCCATCAAGCCTCGCATGCCCGCCAGCTGTTTAATCTGCTGGTTTGAACCACGCGCGCCCGAATCCGCCATCATAAAGATGTTGTTGTACTGGTCAAGACCGTCAAGCAGCGTCTGAGTAAGCTTTTCATCCGTATCTTTCCAGGTCTCTACTACCGCCTTATATCTCTCCTCCTCAGTCATAAGACCGCGTCGGAAATTCATCGTAATATGGTCAACAGTATTCTGCGCCTCTGCAAGCATTTTAGACTTTTCAGCAGGCACAGTCATATCAGAAATAGAAACCGTCATCGCCGCGCGTGTAGAGTATTTGTACCCCATAGCCTTGATGCTGTCGAGCACTTCCGCTGTCTTTGTAGCGCCGTGAATATTGATAACCTTTTCAAGTATCTGCTTTAAGCCCTTCTTGCCTACGTGGAAGTCCACTTCGAGCAGCAGCTTGTTTTCAGGCTTTGTCCTGTCTACAAACTCCAAATCCTGCGGAAGTATCTCATTGAAGATAAATCTGCCAAGCGTTGATTCCACTATAGCGCTTATCTCGCTGCCGTCCGCCTCCTTCTGCGTCACCCTTACCTTAATCCGCGAGTGAAGCGTGCAGGCGCCGTTTTCATACGCGAGAATAGCCTCGTTTACATTCTTAAAATATTTGCCCTCACCTATTGCCCCCGGACGCTCTTGCGTCAGATAATAAATGCCAAGCACCATATCCTGCGAAGGTACGGCAACAGGACCTCCGTCTGACGGTTTTAGCAAATTGTTTGGAGAAAGGAGCAAAAATCTGCACTCTGCCTGAGCCTCCACTGAAAGCGGAAGGTGTACAGCCATCTGGTCGCCGTCAAAATCTGCATTGAATGCCGTACAAACAAGCGGGTGAAGCTTAATAGCCTTGCCCTCCACAAGAATAGGCTCAAATGCCTGGATACCAAGTCTATGAAGTGTCGGAGCACGATTAAGCATTACAGGATGCTCCTTTATAACCTCCTCAAGCACGTCCCAAACAGTGTGGTCAAGTTTCTCAACGAGCTTTTTAGCATGCTTTATATTCTGCGAAATCTGCCTTGACACAAGCTCCTTCATAACAAAAGGCTTAAACAGTTCAATAGCCATCTCTTTAGGCAGACCGCACTGATAAATCTTCAACTCAGGTCCTACGACGATAACGGAACGCCCTGAATAATCAACACGCTTGCCAAGCAAATTCTGACGAAAACGCCCTGACTTTCCCTTTAGCATATCAGAGAGCGATTTAAGCGCCCTGTTGCCCGGTCCTGTAACAGGACGTCCGCGCCTGCCGTTGTCAATAAGCGCGTCAACCGCCTCCTGCAGCATTCTCTTTTCGTTTCTCACGATAATATCGGGAGCGCCAAGCTCCAAAAGCCTTTTAAGACGATTGTTTCTGTTGATAATTCTTCTATACAGGTCATTCAAATCCGATGTGGCAAATCTACCGCCGTCAAGCTGTACCATAGGACGCAAATCCGGCGGAAGTACAGGTATAGTGTCCATTATCATCCACTCGGGTTTATTTCCCGAACTTCTAAAAGACTCAACTACCTCAAGTCTCTTTACTATCTTAGCGCGTTTCTGCCCTTTCGTGCTGTCATTCTTAAGCTCTGCGCTGAGCTCCTCGCACTCTTTTTCAAGATCTATGGCGCAAAGTAGCTCCTTGATAGCCTCGGCACCCATACCCACACGGAAATGGTTCCCCCACTTCTCTCTATTGTCCTGATATTCCTTTTCAGACAACACCTGCTTGTACTCTAAGTCAGTATCCATAGGGTCAAGAACAATATAGGAAGCAAAATACAGTACCTTTTCAAGCACCCTGGGCGTCAAATCGAGAATAAGCCCCATGCGGCTTGGAATACCCTTAAAATACCATATATGCGACACAGGTGCGGCAAGCTCAATATGACCCATACGCTCCCTGCGCACGCTTGACTTTGTAACTTCAACGCCGCATCTGTCGCAGATAACGCCCTTATACCTAATCTTCTTATATTTTCCGCAATGACATTCCCAATCCTTGCTCGGTCCAAAAATTCTTTCGCAGTACAGACCGTCGCGCTCCGGTTTTAACGTCCTATAATTGATAGTTTCAGGCTTTGTTACCTCACCCTTTGACCACTCCCTGATTTTTTCAGGCGAGGCAAGACCAATTTTAATGGCATCAAAGGTAATAGACTGATATGATTCATTTTTGTTCTCAGACATTTTGGCACTCCTCCCAATTATTCATCAAAATCATCGTTTTCTTCATCACCGAAGTCGTCATCGCTAAAGTCATCTTCTGAATAATCATAGTCATCTTCATCTTCCAGTTCATCTTCCGCATTAACCAAGTCTCCACTCTCAGCATCAAATTCCTTGCGCTGATAGCCATCCAGACTTTCCTCTGTATTGTACTTGTTATCGCCTTCCATCTCGACTCTGTAGTCATTGTCCGTATAGTCAACCGACTCCATAATTTCAACTTCGTTGCGGTCCTCATCATATACCTTAACGTCAAGTCCGAGCGACTGCAGTTCTTTCAGCAATACTTTAAAGGATTCGGGAATACCGGGCTCAGGAATATTTTCACCTTTGATAATGGCCTCATATGTCTTAACACGTCCCACAACATCATCTGACTTAACAGTCAAAATCTCTTGCAATGTGTGTGAAGCACCATAAGCCTCAAGTGCCCAAACCTCCATCTCACCAAATCTCTGACCGCCGAACTGAGCTTTGCCGCCGAGAGGCTGCTGCGTAACCATACCATACGGTCCTGTAGAACGCGCATGAATTTTATCATCTACCAAATGATGAAGCTTTAAGTAATGCATATGTCCGATAGTAACAGGACTGTCAAAATACTCACCCGTCCTGCCGTCCCTAAGCCTTACCTTACCGTCCCTTGAAATAGGAACACCCTTCCAAAGCGCTCTATGGTCTCTATTGTTGTATAAGTATTCCATAACCTCAGGAAGAAGCTCTTTTTTATGCTTTGCTTCAAACTCCTCCCACTCAAGGTTTACATAGTCATTTGCAAGGTCAAGCGTATCCATAATGTCATTTTCATCAGCACCGTCAAATACGGGTGTAGATACATTAAAGCCAAGCGCTTTCGCCGCAAGTGAAAGATGTATCTCAAGCACCTGTCCGATGTTCATACGTGAAGGCACACCGAGTGGATTAAGCACGATATCAAGCGGTCTTCCGTTTGGCAGATATGGCATATCCTCAACAGGAAGCACCCTCGAAACAACACCTTTATTACCGTGACGACCGGCCATCTTGTCACCTACGGAAATCTTTCTCTTTTGAGCTATATATATGCGGACTGACTGGTTTACTCCGGGAGCAAGCTCCGTGTCACCGTTAGCCCTTGAAAATACCTTGGCATCAACTACTACGCCATACTCGCCGTGAGGAACCTTGAGTGAAGTATCCCTTACCTCTCTTGCCTTCTCGCCAAAAATAGCACGCAAAAGCCTTTCCTCTGCGGTAAGCTCGGTCTCTCCCTTGGGAGTAACCTTGCCGACAAGGATATCGCCTGCACGAACCTCGGCGCCAATGCGGATAATACCCCTCTCATCCAAATCTTTTAGCGCATCCTCACCGACACCCGGCACATCTCTGGTAATCTCCTCCGGACCAAGCTTGGTATCCCGCGCTTCCGTCTCGTATTCCTCTATATGAATAGACGTATAGACATCCTCCTGGACAAGCCTTTCGCTCAAAAGTACGGCATCCTCGTAGTTATAACCTTCCCACGTCATAAAGCCGATAAGAGGATTCTTTCCAAGTCCCAGCTCACCACCGCACGTCGAAGGACCATCCGCAATGACCTGTCCTGCCTCAACATGGTCGCCTTTTACCACTATAGGTTTCTGGTTATAGCAGTTTGACTGATTACTTCTTACAAATTTATACAGATTAAAATCCGCCTTCTCGCCGTCATCATAAGTAATCTTAATAAGTTTTGACGACACGTATGTGATAGTACCTGCCTTTTTAGCCACTACACACACGCCGGAGTCAACGGCAGTCTTTACCTCCATGCCCGTACCTACAACCGGAGCTTCCGTAAACAGCAGCGGCACTGCCTGACGCTGCATGTTGGAACCCATAAGCGCACGATTGGCATCATCATTCTGCAAAAATGGAATGAGCGCCGTAGCTACCGAAAATACCATCTTCGGGGACACATCCATATAGTCAAACATAGCCTTGGGATATTCCTGCGTCTCATCAAGGTAACGTCCCGAAACGGAGTTGCGCACGAAATGACCGTTTTCATCGAGCTGTTCGTTAGCCTGCGCTACATGGTAATTATCCTCCTCGTCTGCCGTCATGTAGACAACCTCGTCTGTGACGCGGGGATTTTTAGGGTCTGATTTATCTATCTTTCTGTATGGCGCTTCAATAAAGCCATACTCATTTATCCTTGCATATGATGCAAGTGAATTAATTAATCCAATGTTGGGACCTTCAGGCGTCTCAATAGGGCACATTCTTCCGTAATGCGAATAATGCACGTCACGAACCTCAAAACCTGCCCTGTCTCGAGACAGACCACCTGGGCCCAATGCCGACAAACGCCTCTTATGCGTCAGCTCACCAAGCGGGTTATTTTGATCCATAAACTGTGAAAGCTGTGAGGAGCCAAAGAACTCCTTTATAGCCGACTGAACAGGTTTAATATTGATAAGCGCCTGCGGTGACACATCATCCGAATCATGAGTAGTCATTCTCTCACGCACAACACGCTCCATTCTTGACAAACCAATACGATACTGATTTTGCAAAAGCTCACCTACAGACCTGATTCGCCTGTTGCCTAAATGGTCAATGTCATCGCTGTTCCCAAGCCCGTATTCAAGATGCATATTGTAATTTATTGAAGCAAGGATATCTTCCTTGGTAATATGCTTAGGTATCAATTCAGAAACATTCTTGGTGATTGCAAGCTCAAGTCCCGCAGGATCGTCCTCGTATTCCTGAAGAATATTGATGAGCACGGGAAAATAAACCTTTTCTGTAATGCCAAGGTTTTTCGGATTGCACTCTATAAACTCCCTTATATCTACCATCATATTAGAGAGCACTTTCACCACTCTGTCTTCTGTCTGTATAAGTACAAAAGGCACTGCGGCATTTTGAATCGCCTCAGCCTTGTCGGCAGTCAGTTTCTCGCCTTTTTTAGCGATGGGCTCCTTAGCCTCGTCATCATACGGATCCCAGACATCTTCTGCCAAAACCTGATTTTTGATTCTATTTCTTAAAGAAAGCTTTTTGTTAAATTTGTATCTGCCCACTTTGGCAAGGTCATATCTTCTTGGGTCAAAAAACATAGCTGCCACAAGGTTTTCAGCACTGTCCAGGCTGAACGGCTCGCCCGGACGTATTTTGCTGTAAAGCTCTTTTAAACCTTCCTGATAATTTTCCGCGGTATCCTTTGTAAAACTTGCATTAATTTTGGGTTCATCACCAAAATACTCAAGTATTTCTTCGTTAGTACCCAATCCAAGAGCGCGAAGCAATACAGTGATAGGAACTTTTCTTGTCCTATCCACGCGCACGTAAAACACGTCGTTTGAATCGGTCTCATATTCCAGCCATGCGCCACGGTTGGGAATTACTGTGCATGAAAACAATTTCTTACCTATCTTATCATGGGTGATGCTATAATAAATGCCTGGAGAACGTACTAACTGGCTGACAATAACACGCTCCGCACCATTAATTACAAATGTGCCCGTCTCTGTCATCAGCGGGAAATTGCCCATAAAAATTTCATGCTCGGTTATCTCGTCCTTCTCCTTATTGTGAAGGCGAACCTTAATCTTTACAGGGACTTCATAAGTTAAATCTCTTTCCTTGCACTCCTCGATTGTATGTTTAATTTCGTCTTCTGCAAGTGAATAATCAACCAATTCCAAACTTAAACGCCCACTATAGTCTGTAATCGGAGAGATATCTGCCAGCGCCTCACGAAAACCCTCTCTAAGAAACCAATCATAGGAATCCTTCTGCACCTCGATAAGATTGGGCATCTCCAAAACCTCTTTTTGTCTTGAATAGCTCATGCGCATCGTCTTACCTGTGACTAAAGGACGTATCCTGTTCTTTTCCATGACATTTCACCCCGTTCTTTATGATAACATCTGTTTTATTACGCATTTTGGGCATAAAATGAGTGCATTTTTCCACAATAGCGTACATTACATGATATCATAGTTCTTTTTGGAAGTCAATAACAAATTTGGGGAAATTTAGAAAAAATAGAGAGCCGGAACATAATATCCCAACTCTCTATATTTAGAAAAAGATTATTTAAGAGTAATCTTAGCGCCTTCTGCCTCAAGCTTAGCCTTGATGTCATCTGCATCAGCCTTAGAAGCTGCCTCTTTAAGTACCTTGGGAGCGCCGTCAACCAAATCCTTAGCTTCCTTTAAGCCAAGACCGGTTACTTCACGTACAACCTTGATAACCTTAACCTTGTTAGGACCTACTTCTGTAAGCTCTACATCAAACTCGTCCTTCTCTTCCTCTGCGGGAGCTGCTGCAGCGCCTGCCGCTACTACAACACCTGCTGCTGCGGATACGCCGAACTCCTCCTCACAAGCTTTTACCAAATCATTTAACTCTAATACTGTAAGCTCCTTGATAGCTTCAATAAATTCTGCTGTTGTCAACTTTGCCATTTTTGTTTACCTCCATTAATTATTGTTTTGAAACATTGTTTTTAATTGTAATATCACAATTTACTCAGTCACTGAATCTGCTGTCTCAGCTGGTGCTGCATCTTCAGTGGGTGCTGCATCTTCTGCAGGTGCTGCGCTCTCACATGCTGATGCGCCGCCTTTTTCCGCAATCTGATTAAGCACACGAGCGATATTTGTAATAGGCGACTGTATGCTGCCGAGAAACTTTGAAAGAAGTTCTTCTCTTGAAGGAATATTGGCGATAGAAGCTATTCCCTTTGCGTCATACAATACACCCTCCACAACGCCTGCCTTTAACTCAAGCGCGGGGCAGTCCTTTGCGAACTTGCTGATAATTCTCGCGGGTGCCGTAGCATCAGTCTTGCATACAGCGATTGCGTTTGTACCTTCCAGGCTCTCTGTAAGACCTTCAAACTCTGTACCCTTGAAAGCGCGAGTCATCATCGTGTTCTTGTAAACCTTGTAGATAACGCCTGCTTCACGGAGCTGCTTACGAAGCTGTGTATCCTGCGCAACCGTAATGCCACGGTAATCAACAATCACAACTGAAGCGGCATCCTTAATAGCAGCCGAAATCTCATCAACTATAGGCTGTTTTAATTCAATCTTTGCCATCTCTTTACCTCCTTATAGATTCTTATGGATTTGGAAACCCTCATCCTGCCGAAAAGGAGTTTCTGATATAAAAAACCTCTCTGTCGCTAAAGACAAAGAGGCAATAAGCATCATAAAAACTCTTTTCCTCGGTAGGCGTAATACTTACGCTGTCATAAACAGCACCTACTGTCTTCGGCATGGTTTTTTCAACCTTTTGTATAGTACCATATGTATTTGCGCTTGTCAACATGTCAAATGACATTTTTCAAAAATTAACATATCCCTCCGCATCAATCGTAACGTTTGGAGAAATGCCACGCATATATTCCAATACCCGGTCTTTTTCCGCACCTTCAAGCTCTATGGTTCTGCAGTCGGATTGGAGACAAGGGATAAATTTGAAATACTCTATGGCCTTATCTTTTATGGATACTTCAACAAGGCATGTATCCATCGTCCTTGAATTAAACCAGTAATTACCCAGACTGTATATCACTGGCACTCCCTCGACCGCGTCAAGTTTCTGCAGGCAATGCGAATGATCGCCGATAATGAGGTCAACTCCCGCCTGAGCATATATCGGCGCCTGCTCGTCCTGGAGCCAATCTGTCTCCGCTTGGCTCTCAGTGCCCCAATGTATATATAAAATAGTGAAATCACTGTTTGCCTCGGCCTGCGCTATCACTTCGAGAAGTTTTGACGGGTCCATGCAGCGCAATACACCCGCACTTGTCTGCGTCGCCTCCTTTGTGTCAGGCGAACCGTTGCGCTCTATCTGCGTGGCGCTCACAATCGCAATCTTGATGCCGTTGGCAATTATATATACAGGCTGCATTGCCTCGTCAATATCTGCTCCTGCGCCCACATATTCAATCCCGGCATTTTTGAGGGTTTCCATGGTATCGATTATGGAAATCTCGCCGAAATCAAAGGCATGATTATTGGCGAGAGAAACCACATCCACACCAATCTCATTGAAAAAAGAAACGTTTTCCGGCTTGGCCCTGAAAGTATACTGTTTATCGGGCAGCGGTGAACCGTTCGATGTAAAGGTGAACTCATTATTTAGCATAAACACATCGGCGTTTCTCATCTTTTCAAGAAGCGAGGCTGAAAATGTGTCCTCAAAGCTGCTCCCTCTTGTTTTAAAATTACTCATCATCGCATAGCCGTCATCTAAGAGTATGTCGCCTGCAAACCTAAAAATTATTCTGTCATCACTTGCGCACTCCACAATTTTTGCTTTTTGTCCAAGCTCCAGCGCCGCCTCGTACAGCTGCTCGTCAACATCCTGTTCCTCCTGCGACTCACTGGTGACAACCTCCTCAGTCTCAGGTCTAGCCCATGTCACAATTTCTTCCGCTTGCTCAGTCGCGGCGGCGGCAGCACCGCCTAAAGAATCGTTGTTCTCCGCAATGACCCTATTCTCCGAAACCTTATTCTTTAGATAATTTGAATACACCATCATGCCGCCAAGCCCAAAGGCAAGTACAACTGTAAGTACAACAAAAAAAAGTGCAAAATGTTTCCTGGCCCTGCCTCGCCTTTTTCTCATCGTCATACCTCCGCTAAGCCGTTTATCCGTGTTTTATCGAAAATCTGTAAAAAAGACCTCGTTTTTTTGTAAAACGAGGTCTTACGCATACTTAATTAGAACTTGGCAACGCTCACCTTTACGCCGGGTCCCATGGTGGAAGCAAGCGTAATGCTCTTTAAATACTGTCCTTTGAGCGTAGCAGGTCTTGCTTTTACAATGGCGTCAAGCAATGTCTGCAGGTTGTCCTTAATCTGCTCCTCCGTAAATGATGCCTTACCTATAGGACAATGAATGACGTTTGTTTTGTCAAGCCTGTATTCAATCTTACCTGCCTTAATATCGTTGACAGCCTTTGTGATATCCATTGTGACTGTACCGGCTTTAGGGTTAGGCATTAATCCCTTAGGACCCAAAACCTTACCGAGACGTCCCACAACGCCCATCATATCAGGTGTAGCTACAACAACGTCGAAGTCAAGCCAGCCGTCATTCTGAATCTTGGGAATAAGCTCCTCGCCGCCAACATAATCAGCGCCTGCCGCCTCTGCCTCAGCCACCTTATCTCCTTTAGCGAAAACCAAAACCCTTACAGTCTTACCTGTACCATTGGGAAGTACGACAGCCCCTCTAATCTGCTGCTCCGCATGACGTCCGTCACATCCCGTCCTGATATGGACTTCAAGTGTCTCGTCAAACTTCGCGCTTGCTGACTTCTTAGCCAAAGCTACCGCTTCATCTATCTCATAAAACACTGAACGGTCAATTAATTTTGCGGCCTCGTTATATTTCTTTCCATGTTTCATTATCTCTTACCTCCGCTTAATCCTGTACTGTGATGCCCATGCTTCTTGCCGTACCTGCTATCATGCTCATAGCAGCCTCAAGGCTTGCCGCATTTAAATCAGGCATCTTAAGCTCAGCAATTTCCTGAATCTTTGCCTTTGAAATAGTAGCAACCTTCGTCTTGTTTGGTGTCGCTGAAGCTGTCTTGATGTTGCATGCTTTCTTTAATAAAACTGCTGCAGGCGGAGTTTTTGTGATAAAGCTAAAGCTTCTATCCGCATAAACCGTGATGACAACAGGGATAATCATACCATCCTGGTCTGCTGTCTTTGCGTTGAACTGTTTTGTAAATTCAACAATATTTACGCCATGCTGTCCAAGCGCGGGACCTACTGGCGGTGCCGGTGTTGCTTTACCGGCGGGAATCTGTAACTTAATGTAGCCTTCTACTTTCTTTGCCATTTTGGCACCTCCTATTTTATTCTCAGCCTTTTATTCCGGCTGTTTTGTGGTTGTCTGGGTGGATATACCCTCCCACATTTAACCTATAGCCGCGCTTTTGCGCAGCCCGTTAAACATTTTACAATAACGAATATTGCCTGTCAACAGTTTTATATCTTTTCGATATCAGAAAAGCTAATCTCAACAGGCGTTTCACGGCCGAACAGCTCTACACTTATAGTCACTGTCTGACGACCTGCGTCAACCTTTTGAATCGTACTGGTAGTGCCTGCCCATGTGCTGCCGGAAGTAACTCGTACCAAATCACCCTCAGCGAAGCTTACATCCACGCCCTCGCCTGTCTCAAGTGCCCTAAATTCTTCTTCGGTCAGCGGCACAGGTTTACTTCCCGGCCCTACAAATCCGGTAACGCCTCTGGTATTCCTTACAACATACCACGCGTCATTATTGTCTGCATCCATATGAAGAAGCACATATCCGGGAAACATTTTCCTTGATGTGCTTTTCTCCACTCCGTTCTTTACTTCCGTAACTTTCTGAAGTGGAACTCTGACTTCAAGGATTTCGTTTTCAAGATGCCTGTTTTCAATAGCTTTCTTGATGTTTGCCATGACCTGATTCTCATACCCGGAATACGTGTGTACGACATACCATCCCATACCCATGCCGCTCTTGTTGTCGCTGAGCGCCACTCTGCTGTGCGGAGTATCGTCCTCCGGAGCGGGCTCCTCCTCAATAAACGGCTCAGGTTCCTTTATTCTGGGGCTCTCGATGTCATTCTTCATCATATTAATCTGTTCCGGATTGATATGCTTTTTAATTTTAACATCCGCTTTGCTCTCGTTATCTTTTTTCATGTCGATATCCATACCCTTTCTAAATAAAATACTCTTAATTTCTATATTAAAAGATTAAAGGCTTGTTATAAAGTTGACGCCGAACTGTATAAGAGTATCCATAAAGGTAATGATAAGTCCCAATATTATCGAAATACAAAGCACTGCTATTGATTGCCTATAGGTTCCCTGCATATCAGGCCATGTAATCTTGCCGAACTCTGCTTTTACTGTTTTAAAAAAGCTTGGCTTTTGAGCATCTTTTTTTGATGATTCTCCCATAGCTATCCTCCCAGCCTATGACAATTACTTTGTTTCCTTGTGTAATGTGTGAGTCCTGCAAAATCTGCAATATTTCTTTATTTCCATTCTTTCAGGATGATTCTTTTTTTCCTTTGTAGTATTGTAATTGCGCTGCTTGCACTCTGTACAAGCCAATGTAATTTTTGTACGCATAATCCACCTCCTATTATAAATACATAAAAATGCGCTGCGTTTTTTGCGCATAAAAAAAAGACTTGTTTACATCTTGCCATACCACTATAACACAAGATATGCCCCGCGTCAATTATTTTTTCATGTCATCTTATATTTTTTCTTCAAAACCACTTGATTTTATTGCCCAATAGTGGTAATTTTAAATTAATAGATATTTGAGATATTATTTACTTATTATTTATAGAAGGGAGGGGCTGATATGGCTGTTTCGATGGCTACACTGCAGATATATGACCACTATTTGACTACATACAGACACAGAAGTAAAAACAACAACAATAATCAGACAAAAGGCAATAAGCGCGTTGCCCGCACTGTCACTCACAATCAAGATGAGCTAAAAAGTGTTTACAGCGCTATCCAATGGAAAAACCGTTTTGCCCCACTCTACATGAACGAGCCTGCCCCCAAGTCGATTGCCTATGCCGTGCATTTAAAGGAAAGCGCGCAAGACTTAAAGCAGACTATCAACTCACTCAGTGAAGAAAACGGTGAGCTTTTCTCTATAAAAACCGCATACAGTGACAATGAGGCGCTTGCGAGCGTTGATTATGTTTCTGAAGACTCTGTAGAGGATGCGCCTAATTCTTTTGATTTAAAAATAGAAAGTTTCGCTTCGCCGCAGGTAAATACAGGCAAGTATCTTGATGCTGATGCGCCTGTCGGACTTGAACCGGACAGTTATTCTTTTGATATACTTACAAACAGGCTGCACTATGAGCTTCAGTTTGTCGTAGGACGCGGTGAGACGCACAGTTCTCTGCAAAACAAGCTTGCCCGCCTTATTAACAACTCTGACCTCGGCGTCAGTGCAAAAGTGCTTGAAAAAGACGGTCAGACGGCACTTGAGATAACTTCCGATTCAATAGGTAAGCCGTTCAACAACAAAAACCACTTTACAATCACAGAGGAAAGCACAAGCTACCGCAAGGGCGTAGCTGATTACCTTGGCTTGAATGATTCGATAAAGAGTGCGACTAATGCTGTATACACGGTAAATGGTTCTGAGGGTTCATCATACTCAAACATGTTTGACGTATACGGCGCATACCACATAACACTCCATCCGGAAAACGCGGATAATGTAAACAGAGTAAAAATCGGCTTGTACCCTGATGCGGAGTCGCTTTCGTATAATATAGAGACATTTGTCGACGGCTACAATAATTTTCTGAAAGATGCAGCTCCCGACCTCGGCGATGAGGAAGACAATAATGATACTGGTAGTCTTGCTCCGTTGACACGACTTCTCACAAATGATATGGGAAAGTTTCTCAAGGCTCACAGCCGCGACCTCGCGCAATACGGCATCTCGATAAATGATGATGCCACTCTTGACTACTCGAAGGTTGAAAATATGGCAGACCCAAGCATGTTAAGAAGCTTTGGCAGTCATGTTTTAAGGAAACTCAATTCCATCTCGCTCGACCCTATGGAGTATGTGGACAGACGCATATGCGCCTACTCAAATCCATCGACAAGCTACATTAATCCGTATATGACCAGTATATACACAGGCATGTTGTTCAATTTGTACACATAGGTTTACAGATATTCAAAATCCCCGCAAGCGGTTTCGCGGGGATTTTTTTATCTTATTATTTTTCTCTCTGTGCCATATCAAGCGCTGCCGCTATCACCTTATCCATGTCATAATACTTATACTGCCCAAGCCTGCCGCCAAACAATACATTTTTTTCTTTCTGCGCAAGCCGTTCATACGACTTATAAAGCTGTGCATTTTTGTCATCATTTACAGGGTAATACGGCTCGTCGCCCTTATGCCACTCCTTAGGATATTCTCGTGTTATAACTGTATCGGGCTGTCTGCCAAACTCAAAGTGCTTATGTTCTATTATGCGCGTATAAGGTATTTCCCTTTCCGTATAGTTTACCACTGCATTACCCTGATAATTGTCTTCCCCCTCGAGCGTTTCCGTTTCAAAATTGAGTGAACGATATTCAAGCGCGCCCTCACTGTAATTAAAAAATTCGTCAATCATGCCGGTATACAGCACTTTTTTAAAGCTATGAACACCGTCAAAAGTGACATACATGTCATCTGTATCAGACTTTCTTACAAAATCCCTAAATTCTGTATTAAGCCTGACTTCAATGCCATCAAGTAACTTCTCAACAATCTGCGTATAGCCGCCTTTGGGAATACCCTGATATGCGTCATTGAAATAATTGTTATCGTATGTGAAACGCACAGGCAAACGTTTGATTATGAAAGCGGGCAAATCCCGGCAATCACGTCCCCACTGCTTTTCCGTGTATCCCTTTACAAGTTTTTCATAAATATCACGTCCTACCAGTGAGAGCGCCTGTTCTTCAAGGTTTTGCGGTTCCCTGATGTTTAAGTCAGCAATCTGCTCCGCTATTATCCCCGCCGCCTCATGGGGTGTTTTTATTCCCCACATTTTTGAGAAAGTATTCATATTGAACGGCATATTATAAAGCTCGTCCTTGTAAACAGCGATAGGCGAGTTTACGAAATTATTGAATTCAGCAAGCGAGTTTATATAGTCCCAGATTTTTTTGTCCGAAGTATGGAAAATATGAGCGCCGTACTTGTGCACATTTATCCCCCTGATGTTTTCTGTATAAATATTACCCGCAATGTGGTCACGCTTTTCTATCACAAGGCAGCTCTTATTATTTTTTTTCATCTCACTTGCAAAAACCGCACCGAAAAGTCCCGCGCCTGCTATTAAATAGTCATAATCCATTTTTATCATAACCCCATTTCTTACCAATTCTTAATATAACGTATTTATAATGTGATGACTCTCTCTCATCGCGTTTATCGTCTACACCCCTGACGCCTGCGGCTGCCATTCTGCGGCAAGGTGGCTGTATTCTTTCGCTTTTTCGCAATCGTCCAATCTCATAAAACATTCCGAAAGCGCTGTGTACGCTAATTTACCGCTGCTTGCAATGTCAAGCTCACTCTCACAACTGTGCGCCGCGTGGTAAAACCACTCCACAGCCTCACTATACTCTCCCTTTTCCATAAAAAAATATCCAAGCTCAAGGCAAACCTCAGCGGATGGCACAGTTATTTCTTCCCTGAGCCCCAATTTAAGCATCTGTACAGGCTCATCAATTTGCCTGTAAAGTTTCATAAGCACAGCGATTATTTGTCGGCACAGCAGGGCGTTTTCTTTTTCACACTGCCTGTCTAATGCTGTTTCAAGAAACGCCCTCGACCTACAAAGGTTCTCCACATCGCCCGCCTTGTACAGCTCGCGCACGTACATTCCAATAAGTCTGTCCGACATCTCTCCCTTTTCCCTAACCAGCTTTTCAAAAACGTGAAAATCCCTGCCACTGTGGCTGCCCTGCGGGCAATGAAGTATCTCAATATCGCTGTCATAGACTATAGGCTCTAGGTTGACTGTCTCATGTATGGGCTCTATCCATTTAAATTCACGTAGACGTTTGAAAAGTTTTGGACGCAGGTCACGCTCGAAATTTTCCGTAGGGTGGTCTGGCTGCTTTGTGACATATACCATCTGTACTATCTCCACTTCAGGTATAAGCGCCTCCTTAAGCTGCCGCAGACGCGCCTGATTCTTTTCGTCTACTATCTCGTCCGCGTCAGCAGAATAAATATAATCACATGACGCCTTTGAAAACGCAAAATTTCTCGCCGCCGCAAAATCATCATGCCACTCGTAGTCATATATTTTTGACGTGTAGCGCGCCGCAATTTCCCTTGTACCATCCGTAGAGCCTGTATCGACTATTATAATCTCGTCCATGAGGTTCTTGAGGCTGTCAAGGCATCTTGCAAGCGTCTGCGACTCATTTTTAACTATCATGCATAAGCTGAATTTCGTTTTTAATCACCTCATTTGCAAACTTTAAGAGCTCTTTTATTATTATAGCTTAATTGCTTTTATTACTCAACTACTTATTGCGCGCAATTTGCCAATCAATTCATTTTCAATATTTATCTGTTTTCGATACCGATTTCGTGTTATACTTGTATAATAAAAGAGAAAAATGAGGAAAGGCTTATGAATCATAACCGCAGATATGAAAATATATTAAAAGATTTATGCAGGCTATATAGGAAAATGCTGCCGCTTATAGAACAGCTTGAAGGCTATGATAAGGCGCTCGCCATCGTCGCCGGCTCTGACAAACCGGATGTGCATAAAATCCGTGTTATCACAGCACATAAGGAGAGAATTGTCAAAGGGCTAGATAACCTTTCTATTGATATTGCCAGGCTTCATGTAAAGCTCAGCGCTATTTCTGAATTTTGTCTTGATGAAAATGAAACTCCGCTGTACCGCTATATGCAGAGGCTGCATCTTGAGGCATATAGCGGTATATGCAGGATAAATGAGAAGGCGGATGTGAATAATCCGTTTATCATCAAGAGGCTTGAGGGCTTTAAGCAGCGTTTTGAGAAAGGAACCTAACTATTAAATAATTTTTCTTTTTCAGCTTCCAATGCCTCATATTTTTCAACAAACATATCCGCCATCTCGTTTTCACCCATACGGCGGTATATATTTATAATGTTTTCATAGCAATATTTTAAATTTTCTCCTAATGAAGCAACATCCGGCAAAGTTATAGCCTTGAGAAACTGCAATAGTGCTTTTAAAATCTGATTTGAATCCATAAGTGTCAACGCATGCATAAATACAAATCTGGCTGTATTGCATGAATCTTTATAAGTTTCCATAAGATCTAACGCCTCTTGGTTTCTTCCAACATCTCTATATACCTGCGCCAACGATGTTATAAGAATTTGTACATACGAAAAATTTGTTGATGGCGCATATTCAAGAGCCTTTTTCATGTGTTCTATTGATGCATCTACATCTTGCAAAATATATTCAGATTGTCCAAGCTGAAACAGCATATATGGGTCATTAGGATTTTTTTCCAAGCTTTTTTGCAGTATCTCCACATTCCTTTTCTGTTTTTGTTCCATCTCCTCCGCGCTTATATTATATCCATGATGAATCGCCTCTAATGGAAGGAGAAAACATTTTTGAGCTACATCACTTTTTTCTCCTTTAATTGGAACTAACTGCTCATGTATTGGATTCTCATATTTATAGTGGTTTCTATTGTAAAATCTAACTACGTTATCGCCAGTATATGTTTCGCCTTTTCTACTTGCCACCAAATTGATAAGGTGTATCATCCCTGTATATCTTGAATATTTTTGCATAAATATTCTTATATCCTTAAGATTTATTGAATTTAAGTATTCGTCACAATCAATTGATAAAATCCAGTTATTGGAAGCATTTTTAGCACAAAAATTCCTTGCTGCGCTAAAATCGTCTATCCATTCAAAATCAAGCACTTTATCCGCATACTTCATGGCAATCTCTTTTGTTCTATCAGTTGAACCTGTGTCTGCTACTACAATTTCCATTCCATGAGGCTTTAATTTTCTCAAACATTCCTCAATGTATCTTTCCTCATTTTTTGCAATTATGCAAACTGATATAGGCACTTTAGACATATCTGTTCTCCCCTTATTATGATATTTAATATTAATAAAACACGCAAGCTGCTCTTTCAGACAGCCTGCGTATTCATTACTTCTTCTTATCCATTAGCTGTGGGTCTACATTATTGATTTTTTGTGATGATTTATAGTATTGGAGAGCCACATTCCTTGAAATTCTTTTTTGCTGTAGTTCTTTTCGCGTCATGGATATAGATGCCTCCAACGAATTTCTATTTCGTTTTTCCTGTACTTCTACCTCCACGCCCTTGTCCACAGCTTTGCGCACAAGCTCCTGTAAAATCAGCACCTTATCACGATATTTTGCAGGTTCAGCATTAATCTCATCTTTGATTATATCATAAGTAGAAGTAAATCCCTCGTCAAGCGAATTAATCTCATCAATCAGCTTTCCCTTTTCGTCCATAATTTCATCATACTTCTGCGAATCAAAGGGTTGAACAGACGACACCTCATATTGACGCTTGTTAATCTCCATAATCTTGTCAAGCAAAACAAGCTTTTTATCAAGGCTGTCTATCATAATCTGTATATATCCTTCTGTCATAGATACTGCTTCCTCCTACATAATATATGAAATTATGCACCTGATTTTTTTTCGCTCGCCGCCCTTTTTATTACTTCCTTCCAGTTGTCTCTCATAGAGCGTAAATGCTTTAACACTTCCTCCATAATTTCTGGGTCTTTTGCAACATTAGCCTCATGACAGCGCCTCAGAAGATATACATATATATTTTCAAAGTCCTGCCATACGGGATATTTCTTATCAAGTGTTTCCCTGAAATTCTGTATGATATTCTCAACCCTTACAATATTTTCATGCGCTTTTGCAGGATTTTTATTCTCCATAGCTGCAATGGCAATATTCCCAAACTTAATAGCCCCTTCATAAAGCATAAGAGTAAGTTCAGCTGGAGACGCGGTCATAATCTTATTGTTTTGATATTGTGCATAGGCATTCTGTTGAAGCATTTGATTCCTTCTTTCTTTTATCCGAAATTATGAATTACATTCCCAGCATACTTGATATCGTATTCTGTTGTGACTGAAGCTTTGAGAGAGCTACTTCCATATCAGAAAACTTCTTATACCACTTATCCTCATAAGCACTAAGCTTATCCTCTGCCTCTTTTATCTTTTTAGTATAATCATCATACTCGCTCTTTAAGCGTTTGTCATCATATACTTTATAGATGCTGCTGTAATCAGTAACTTGTGTCATAGTGTCATGCAGACGATCGTACATGTCCTTACAAAAAGCAGCAAAAAATTCAATAGTCCCCTCAGTATCAGACGTAAGAGCTTTCATAAGATCGTCTTCTTTTTCAGCAGTATATTCATCATCCTCATCACCATTGATATGAAGCGACTTTCTTTCTCCATCTGCCGCCTCAAAGTAATTAAGAGTGCCTATACCAAACTGGAATAAATACTTAGTCTCGCCATTTATCTCATAACCCTTGGTTATGCTGCCTGTGAGAGAGTTTAAAACCTTTCCTAAACTTGTATCTTTCCTCAGGAGAGACTCCTTAATATTGTCCTCCCACGCTTCAATTTCATCATCAGACATTGATTCTTTTTCTTCATCGGTAAGCATATCATACTTCCAATATTTCTTTGAAGAATCAGGATTATATCTGCTATATACCTCATTTACAATCTCATTATATTCTGAAATAAAATCCTTGATGGTATCATATATAGCATCATAATCTGTCTTGGTATTAATGGTAATTTCCCCATCTGTAGTGCCAGTCGCCTCAATAGTAAGCCCATTTATGTTAAAAGAATTTGTCGAGCTGGTAAATGAAGCTCCGTTAAGCTCAATCTCCGCATCCTGAGCGTCAAGTACCGTAGCACCCCCGCTTTGATTAAGTCCCAGCGCTTTCAATGCCTGTTCCTGTGAATCACCGGCATATCCCTCCACCGAAAGTTTAAAGCTATTTTCAGTTCCTGTTTTTTTGGCGCCTATGAAAAATCTCTGATTTTCCTCATCAAAAGAGGCGTTAACGCCGGCCTCTTTTAATTTATTTACAAAATCAGTCACTGTCATATCTTCTGTTATTTCTATGGCAGTTTTCTTTCCTTCGCCTACTTCTACATTAAATTTGCTCCCAACAAGATTAGGATCAATAACCCCAACCGCATACTCGCTTTTCATTTTAAGACCATTAGCAGAAGTAACCTTACCACCTGTAATGTATTTTGCCATAGCGAGTTTATTAACTTTTAATGTCTGCGTGCCGTCAACTGCATTGCCATTAGCCACTACAGTAGCTTTAGTAGGATCGGATACACTAGTTGACTTCTTGGCATACCCGCCTGTCAATCTCAGATTTGACAATGTCTTACTATATAAATTGTATATCTTGCTGTTTAAATCCTGCCATATATTCTGCTTCCATTCAAGCTTCTTCTGATCATTCTTTAAATCTGTGACCTTTTTAGCTTTCGCGCTGACAAGAGACTGTATGACCGCCTCTGTGTCCATGCCCGAATACATACCTGTCATTCTCATTAAATCTGACATAGCCATACCTCCATAACTACAACTACAGCTTCTGGTCAAGCAGGACGCCTGCAAGCTCCAGCCTTTTTTCCATAAGATCCAAGCTCTTTTCAGGTGGAATCTCTTTGATTACCTCTTTGGTATCCCTGTCAACAATCTTTATAGTAATACGGTTTGTCGCTTCATGAATACCAAACTTAGCCACTGAATGCTTGAGTGCAGCTGACACCTGCTCCATCATTTTTTTACGTCTTTCCTGATTTGCCTCCTGCTGCTCCTCTGTGAGCTGCTCATCATTCGACTGCTCATCACGATAGCCTTGTATCTCGACTACTACTTCAGCGGGCTGCTGTGTCTGCTTATTGTACTCTCCGTCCTTGGATTCTGTTTTGGGCGCTTCAACGGTCTTTGTCACTGTAATAGGACTAACTGCCTGAGGCGCTACACCTGTCATAGGTTCTACATACATGCTTATCACCTCCATGTCACGCACGTTAATCAATATTGTTCATATTTTATATCGGCTCATAAGTTTAAAATATTAATAGTAAAACTCAAAAAATATATAAAAAGAGGGCTGCCACGTATGTGACAGCCCTCCTATTATGGTTATACTTAAAAACTCTATCAGATACCTGATTAGCCGAGTAATGAAAGTACGCCCTGGTTAGACTGGTTAGCCTGTGCAAGCATTGACTGACCTGCCTGTGAAAGGATGTTGTTGTTAGAGTATCTAACCATCTCATCAGCCATATCTGTATCACGGATTGCTGACTCTGCAGATGTCGTGTTCTCAACAATGTTATCCAAGTTGTTGATTGTATGCTCTAAGCGGTTCTGAACTGCACCGAGTGCTGAACGCTGTGTAGATACAATCTTGATTGCCTGGCTGATTACAGAAATAGCGTCTGTTGCTTTATCACCATTCTCGCCATCAACCCTTAATCCATTGATGCCAAGTCCCTTAGCTGTTAAAGCTGTGATATTAATAGAAATCTTGTTGTTGTTTGTGCCGTCAGCACCTACATGGAACTTAAGGTTCAATGCTGCTGTCTTGTCCTGAGTACCTGCAACATAGCTGCTGCTGAGCAAGATTTCTTTTCCAAGTGCATCATATACCTTGTTTGCATCTGCCCTTGCAGAAACACTAACCGAAGTACCCTTCCCTTTTCCTGTGAAGTAATCATCCAAAGCATTGGCTGCAATCTTATTTCCATCCTTGTCATAGAATGAATAGATTTCCTTTCTGCTCTGAGCAGCAGATACTGTAGACGCTGTAATTACAGAGCTGTCGCCTGCAACCATCTTATCAGTTCCCGTCAATGTAACACTTGCAACCGTAGCTCCTGCTGCGTTAACAATAACAAACTTAGGATCTTGACCAGCTGCTACGCTGACTGTATTTATCTGATAATTGCTCTTAGCGTCGCTGCCGTTAAGTGTGATAGAGTACTGAATCTTGCCGTTTACTGTTGTAGCTGTAATCGTAAGACCCTGGTCACGGAGTGCTTTTGCCAGATTGTTCTGGTCTGATGTAGAGCTTACTGCACTAGCAAATGAAATTGTTGCGTTTACGCCTGTTGCTGAATTTGCATTCATTGAAACTGTTGCAGCAACATCACTAGCCTTCTTATAAGCAAATGAATAGCCTTTTTCTGCTGACTTGTCGCCCTTTAACAAATATGTCTCGTTGAACTTGGTTGTCTCTGCTACACGGTCAATTTCCTGTGTAAGCTGGTCAATCTCGTCCTGGATATATGAGCGGTCATCCTGAGAGTTCGTGCCGTTTGCTGCCTGTACTGCAAGCTCGTTCATTCTCTGGAGCATGTCATGTACTTCCGTCAAAGCACCTTCTGCTGTCTGTACAGATGAAATACCATCCTCAGCATTTGCAGATGCCTGTGTAAGTCCTCTAATCTGCTTTCTCATTTTCTCAGATATAGCAAGACCTGCTGCATTATCTGCCGCACGGTTAATCTTATAGCCTGAAGAAAGCTTCTCTGTTGACTTTGATAATGTTCCCTGGGTAATTCCTAACATTCTGTTAGAGTTCATTGCCTGTAGATTGTGCTGTACTACCATAATACTACCTCCTTGTTTAACCGATATATCCTTTTATCGGCTGTGTTTGTGAATAAATCCTTTTACCCACTTACTTCAACACCATATTCAATTTTTAATATTTAATAATCCAAAGGCCTCTGTCGTCTGGCGCGCCTGCTATGACAGACGCCTTCGGTTATTAACCCCATTATGGTCTTACATTACATAAGACTTTTTTGATTGTAAGATTTATTTTAATCTTTACACCTTATATATCGGCTCTTATCGCAAATACTTTATAGCCGATTTGAAAAAATTTTAAAATGTTTTTTACTCGCCAAGCAGACTTTCAAGCTGCTCCTTGTCAGACGTGTTGCCTGATTTTTTGTTTGCCTCCTGCACCTGTGTGTATAGCTCTTTGCGGTATACAGGAATCTGCTTTGGAGCATTTATCCCAATTTTTATATGGTCGCCCTTGACGTCAAGCACAACGACTTCTATATTGTTGTTTATCACCAATGCTTCGCCTTTTCTTCTTGTCAGTGCCAGCATATCTATCACTCACCTGCCTTTTTCCGCGCCTGCAGGACATCATAAATCCCATATCTAACCTTGTATTCGCCTCCCTCGGCGATAATCTGGACAGCCTTACGGTTCTCCACGTTTATTATTATCGGCGCTTTTAGATTGACTGTGGTCCTGGTCACGTCATTCTTGGGTATAGTGACTGTGACAAATATAAGTATATCATCACTGCGAAGATTGTCGCCAAGCGATTCGATAAGGCTCCTGTCAAACCTTGGCGCATAACCTGATACGACAAGGTCGGGATTCATGACGGGAAGCGCAAACCCCGGCTCATCCAACGACTGAAGCCATTTTATGTTTGCATCGCTCCCCTTGTCAATGTCATAGATAAGGGTGAAATCCCGCAAATCGGGGAAGCCCAGTATACCGTCCTCAAAGCGTATTATCTTTTCTTCTTCTATCGCAATTTTTCCAAATACCCTTGTGTCTATTTCTACCATAATTTAATCTCCATATCAGCGGATATAATCCAATAATGAATTCTGCATTACAAACGCGATTGACGAGAGTGCCGCATTATACGTGAGTTTTATGCTTTCAAGCTGCACTGTGAGCTCATCATAATCGGCATCCTCATTTTTGCTCACCAGCTCCTCGAAATTGGTCTGCTGCACTTCGAGCCTGCTCTTGATTACCTCAAGGCGCGCTCCTCTTGCGCCGCAGTTTGTCGCCGCGAGGTTTGCCCGCTCAACCCAGTTGTCGCACAATGTAATAGCGTCTTCTTTGCCGTCCTGTATCTTATCCTTGATAAGATTAAGCGCCTTTTCCAGCGCTGCCTTCTGACTGTTTAGCTTGTCGAGGTCGTCTCCTGCATATTCTCCCGACTCTATCATCTTGCTGATGGTGTCAAGGTTATCACTGACAGAATAATACTCCTCTATCGACGATATAAGCTCATTGACAGCTCTGCCCATATCATGAGTAAAGAGCTCGTCGGGCGTAGTGTTTACACGTATTCTCTGGTTGTTGCCGATATCGTACTCTATTATCTGCCTGTCATCAGGCACAAGCTTGTCGCCGTCAATATACTGCGCATTATATATGAGTGTTTCCTTATTTTCACGAGGATATTCCGCGTAGAAATAGTGAACCGGATTGAGGTCGCCTTCTTTCCATTCGGATTTTTCATATTTCATGCGTACTTCATCTGTGGGGGATAGCTGTGCCATTTTTTCCTTTACATTTTTGCCAAGCAGCATCTCTCCCGTTTCCGCGATGTAAACCACCTCATCCTCATGATTTAAGGCATACATGTACGCATCCTCTACAGCCGTGTCAAAGCATTTGATTTTGTTTATAGGCTTGCCATTCACGTCATATTCAGGATTGACACTGTATGTCTGACCGCCAAAGCTAAGAGTAATTTCAGGATCGTACAATACAATATCATTTCCATCTTCATCTGTTGGTGTTCGAGGTTTTCCATCCTTGTCAATATATGATGCCTTTATCGCATCCCCGTTTGCGCCGAGCCTGGGCTTAACCTCATCCACATCATCATACGCCAGCCTAATCCTCGGTATCTCGTATGATTCCACGTCATATTCCGTCGTCTTGCTCACATAATTGCCAGCCGTATCTTTAAGCAGAAAACTACCCTCATTCAAATCAGGCAAGTCACCTTTTTTTATAAAGGTTATGCTATCCATCGCTTCGTTTGTAACCTGCTCCGTGATGCGGTACATGCCGGGACCTTTGCCTGCCACGTCCTCCTTGGTAAAAGTAAGCGGCAAATCTGTGCGGTAGCCTGTAAAGATACTCTTTCCCGCGCTGTCGGCGTTACCTGCCGCATATATCTCTTTTACCTTGTTCATCATATCCTGCAGGAGCGTCTTGCGGTCATCCGTCGTATTGTACTGAGCCGCCGCCTGTGTTATCAGATATCCGAGACCTTTTTCTCCACTCAAAATATCAACGACATTTGTTATTGCCGAGTCCGTCAAATCAAGCCAGCTCTCCGCGTCTGACGCGTTCCTTTGATAATACTGCGTGATTTTATCCAAAGACGAATTAAGCTTCAATGAGCGTATTGCTATTATGGGATCATCGGACGGTCTTGATATCAGCTTGCCAGTAGACATCTGCTCCATAACTTTCTGCTCACGCTTCTTGCCTACATTGAGATTGCGGATTGCCGTATTCTGCATCATTTTAGTTGTTATACGCATTGCCATATGCCATTACCCCCTAAACTCCTGTTTGAAGTATCAACTGCTCATAGCATTGGTTGAGTACCGAAATCATTTTGCCTGCCAATCCAAATGCTGTCTGGAACTTCATCATATTTGCCGCTTCCTCATCATTGTCTACGCCGCTGATGGAAAGCCTGTCATTTTGAATGGATTCCTGTATCTTTGAGAAAACTGTCGTAAAGTTTTCCGCGCTGCTTGCGTTCAGTGCCGAATCGCCCATAAGACACTCAAGGAAACTCTCCGCGCTGCAGCCCCTGAACTGCATTTTGTCAATGTTTGTGGAAAGGTCTATGAGGTCTTCTATTATGTCGTATTTTGATTCGCCGTCCGTGTATACAGTGTGCGTAGCCATATACCTCGGCTCATCCTCAAGCCTCTTTGAAACGTTAAAATTGCCCGCTGTGAGCTGAAAATAGCCCTCGCTTGTAGAGCTGTACTGCATCGCATCATACTCAACGTCAAGCGCAAACTGCCCTCCCTTTACCTTATCACCGGTAAAGAATATAGACTCCGACTCGTCCTGCCCGAAATAATCCGTCGCGCCTTTTTGTGAATACAGACCGTTAAAAATACCCGCATACTCGCGCACCCACTCGTTCATCTGCTCAAGGTAATACGCTATGCCCTGATAATTTATCTGATCGCCTATAGTCGCGGGCTGCCCTATCTTGTCCATAGGCACAAAGCTTGGATTTCTCTCATACACGTCAGACATCTTAAATGTATAAAAGCACTCACCGTTTGAAAGTTTCTGCACCTCATAGCTATCATAATAATAGTATTTACCGCCTATGCAGATACGTCCTTCTGTGAGCGGAAGCGTACTTTTTGACATATCCTTGAGATAGTCATCTGTGACTTCTACAGTGACTGTCCCGTCTACAGTGTCCATAGAGCGCACTATGCCGTTGAACGCCTCGTTGTTATTGCCGTCGCGCATCTCAAAGAGACCTTTCATCTCGCCTCTTACGGTTTTGCCGCTTATGCCCGCGTTCTGGTTGGTGTCTTTCCAGTAAATGTCATAGAGTCCGTCAACGTCGTTTTGATTTTCTCTCTGCCATCTCTCTCTCGGTACACATTCAAGCTGTCGATAATTTTTGCCGTCGACAAGCACCTGTCCGCCTGCAATCCGCACTACATAATCCCTCAGCCCTGTATCCTTGCCCGTAGCCTCATCATATATTATTCGTTCCTCGCATTTTACGTCAATGACTTTTGATAGCTGGTCTATGAGCAAATCACGCTTATCGCGCAGTTCATTTGCCACTGCCGTGCCGTTTATCTCAATCGTCCTTATCTGCTGATTGAGAGTGGAAATCTGCTGCGATATGCTGTTCATCTGATCAACCTTTATCTTAATTTCATCATTCACATCTGTCTGCATTTTTTGGAAGTTGTTGTACAGGATGTTGAAATACTCGCTAAGGTTGCCCCCATAGCTTATCGAAGTACGCGCATAGTCTATATCCCCCGTGTGCGTGGCAAGCGACTCAAGCGAATTGTGAAATTTGTTGAACAGCGTAGTGAAGCCTTCTACTACCGATGTTGAATCTCCTGCCTTTGTATCTCTTACGTCCTGCAGATACACCTGTATAATATCCGCGTAATATGCCTTTTTTTCGTATTCGCCAAGCTTGGAATTGTTGTTCCAATATTTTTCATCATAATATACATCTCTTATGCGCTCCGCGCCAAGCGTGTCAACGCCCGCGCCTATACACCCGTAGCTTGCGAATGCGCGCATAGCCGACGCCGCGCTCTGATTTATCTGCTGCCTCGAATATCCCTCAGTATCAACATTTGCAATATTGTTAGCTGTGGTATTCAGCGAAGCGTTGGCAGCCACCAGACCCGTATACGCTGTATTTAATCCCAAAAATGTTGATGGCATTGTTACTCCTCCTTTACTGTGCGGCCTACGAAGCCATAGCTATCAAGGCATCAAGCAGTGAATTGACTACATTTATATAGCGGCTGGAAGCATTGTAAGCATTGTGGTACATAATCATATGCTCCAGTTCTTCCTCCTGTGATACGCCTATGACTGTGAGGCGCTCATTATCCGCATTTTCAACCGCAAGCTCCTCATACTCATATAAAAACTGATACATATTGCCCGACGTGCCTATCTGGCTCATAAAATCTATGTAGCAGTTCTCGTAATCGCTCATTGCTGTAGCGAGCGGATTTAAGAATATGCCCTGCTCCTCAAACGCATTGACAAGCCTCTCGCCGATATTGTAGTCTGCCGAATCGTCCTGCAGTTTAAACTCCAAAAGCGCGGGAACCTGCATGAGCTGCTGATTGGTCCTGAGATTGGCGCAATTGTACAGCGAGAATGGGCTGTTTGGCTTTTCTTCTACCAGTTTCCAATAGTTGTTTGCTATCGGGTATCCGTTTTCATCGCATACCGGTATGTACCTTCCACCCTGTGCGTCAACATAGACATTGCGGCTGCCTTCTAATTTAGTAAGTCCTTTTACCTGTGTGCTCGAGAGCATCACATGCTCATAGCCGGGAGTCTCAAGCTTCTCGAACATCTGCATCGGTGAGCCGTCTTCGTTGCACAAATACCCGCTTGACGGGTCACATGCTTCGGCAAGCACATCATTTATCTTTGTCACTATGGAATGGACAAGGTTGTCAAATTCCGCCTGCACATTCATCATTACCGAATTGCTTATGTATTCATCGTAATATTTAAGTCCGTATGCCTCATTATATTCGTCGGCTGTAATATTGAGCGCGTCAAGCTTCGCATCCGTACACGCCCCCACAGTAAGATCCGTATAATTGGCTACGTGGTCGCCTCTTGCCAGCAAAAGTGCGCGCAGAGAACCGATATCAGTGCTGCGCTTGGTAGATATCTCCTCTGTCGTGTCAAAAACCATGGCAGACTTGAAATCCTGAACCTGCTTACCGTCCTTATCCGTAGTCCATATGAGATTATGTTTCCAGTACGGAGTGACAAAACCGGTATCCTTGTCAGTGAGCATTGACATCTCAAAATATCTGCTGTCTGTGACAAAATCTACGCCGTTAAACATAACCGTCATGACACCCGCGGAGTTTTCATTGTAGCTGACGTTACCGTATGTGGCGAGCGTGTCTACAAGCAAATCTCTCTCATCACGCAGGTCATTAGCACCTTCCACGCCGCCTGCCTCTATCTTTGATATTTCTTTATTTAATGCGCTTATGCGCGCGCCGATTGCGTTTATTTCCCCTACGGCGTCTTTTATCTGATTGTTCAGGTTGTTTTGGTATTCGCCAAATGCCTGATATATTGTCATCGCATTTTCCGCAAAAGTATACGCGCTCTGCACAAAAAGAGATAGATTTGTGGAATCATTGGGGGTTTTTGAAATTTCCTGCATAGACTCCCAAAGACCGCTCAGCGAATCCTTGAACGCCGCACCGTCAAATTCACCCATCGTACTCTCTACCTCTAAAATTGTCGAATATGATACTTCATAAAATGAAAATCTTCCTGACTCTTCACGATATTTGGCATCAAGGAAAGCGTCCCTCACATGGCGGCAGTCCGAATACTTAACTCCCGCACCAACCTGAACCGCGTTTCCCCGTCCATTTCTTGTAAGATTTGTATAAGTAGTGTCGGACTGTGCCACCTGCTGGCGCACAAAGCCCGGCGTATTTATATTTGAAAGATTATGCGCTACTGTATTGAGCGCATTCTGAGAAGATCTAAGTCCGCTCTCGCCTACATATAATGCCCCGAATAATGACATATCGTCTCACCTCGCAATTTATGCTTTATTGTTTCGCGTCGAAACTGCCATTATCGGGATACAGGATGCCGAGCTTATCTCCGCTCGTGTACGCATCCTTAGAATAATTGGCTGTCTGCGGCGCAGTTTTCAGTGCTCTTATCATGTCCAGATTGAAGCTCACCATATCAAGCTTATCCTCAATAAGCATTTGATTTTGGGTATTTAATGTCTTCAACTTGTCAATCGTCTGCTTCAATCTGTCCTGTACGTCAACCAGCATTTGCTGTTGGTCGGGCATTTTTTCAAGCATCTGAATCAGGTTGCTTAATTTTAGTGTCGTAACATCCCTGTTTACTACGTTGGCAATATCAGCCAGAATTTTATTTCTCTGCTTCTCCAGCTTTTGGAGTCTGCCTACGATTTCCTGTTCATCCTCCGTGATTTTACCTAAGCCGTCTATATCCCCTTTGACTATGACAGGGGTCTTGTCATTGGCGAGGGTTATAAGGCCCTGATATTCCTTATTTTCCTCGTCCAATATGTTCACCAAGTTTTCCAATAAACTAGCCACGCTTATACCTCACATTATCAGAATAACCCGCTGTATTTTGACAGCAGCTTGCTTGCGAAGTCCTCTGTCCTGACCTCATAAGTGCCGTTTGCAATCCGCTCTTTTAAAGGATTGACAAGCTCAGTCCTCACATCGGGAGCGCTGTCTACCGCCTGCTTTGCTGCCTGGGCATCCTTTGCCGCATCGGAAAGCATAAATTTATCTACAAATCTTGATGATGTCGGTTTTTTCCCCTCGGCTTTACTCGGCTTGCTGTTTTTGTAGAATTGTTGAATTTGATTATAAGCATCTATACGCATATCAAAGACTCCTCCTTTCTTTGAACGCCAAAAAACGCATAAACATATCTCTTATGTAATATTTATCGGACAATTTTTATTTTACTTTATAGCTGGTGGAGAAATTTTAATCATCAGTGTTGTTTAAAGCAGCCTGTCCGTGGAATTTACCCATACTTTTCTTTTAGTATTCAACAACGCTGCTAAATAGCAAAACGCACTGCTTGACATAATCATTCCCTTACAGCAGCTCATCAACTGCAAATCTATATAATTACTGCCGTTTACATTTCCTTCAACATATATGGTCTTTCTGAAAAGGTCAAGTCCCATTGCTTTGCTGTTTTGTCTGCACCATGCTATATCATCCGAAAACACATACAACTCCCAGTCATTTGTTATGCCCCCGATAGCCTCATCTACCAGCGAACGATAATACTCAGCACTCCAAGCCCATCCTATTGTCACGTAGTCTCCCCGCCGTATATGTATGGACAAAGAGTTACCTTCCAGTATATTGTTCAAAAGCATTTTGTTTTTGTCATCATGCAGCGGAGGAAAAGAAAATTCCCTTAAAAAAACTTCTCTGTATCTTTCAAACCAGTTTTTTCTAATCCAATAACCATGATAATAAACATTGCCCGGCATACTCTGCACACGGTCAGAATCATTCAGGTCATCAGGCATAAATATTTCGCCATCAAACGGATTAAAGCCCTTATTTTCCATCTCCGCAACCATGCATATATTCTCACCGCTGTCAAGTATGAGCTGCGGGATACTTTTTCCTTTTTTTCTTTCCGAAAGCATATAACTCCAGACATCCTCGTCAAACAGCTCGCTCAGCATATGCGCCTTTATGCCAAAAACCTTTTCAAGCTCATAGCCGTTATGAACTGTATTTATCGCAAAATACGAGTCATCAAGGTACATAATCTCCCCGGGATGCGCAAGCTCATAATACCTCGCAAAAATGTACTGAAAAGCCTGATTAGCTAAGCCGCCATTCAAAAATTGTATTTTCAACATCTTGCCAAATCCTCCTTGATATGGGTTTAACAGGTGATTGTAAAATATGTTCAAAGCGTTATGTGCAACACAATAGTTGTATTATATACCTTTTAGGTTCGTTTTACAAACATTTTCACATGTCAATACCTGTCAGTACGATGTTTTTCGTATTCAATAATGTCGCCGCATACTTCTTTGCTAAGTGCGAGTATGCAGATTATATTTGGGATTGCCATAAGCGCGTTCATTATGTCCGAAAAACACCAGACGGTTTCAAGAGTACAGACCGCGCCTGCAAATGAGGCGAGCGTGTATGCAAAACGATATGCCATGCATAGCCCAGGACTGTGCACAAGATATTCAAAGGCGCGTTCGCCTTGGTATTCCCATGCTATTATTGTGGCAAATGCAAAGAGCGCTATACCCGCGCTGACAAAATATGCTCCCGTTTCGCCGAATACTGTGGAAAATGCCGCTATCGTGAGGGCTGCCCCCGTGATTGGCGCACCTGACTCGTCACATTGACCGAGCACGCCTGACGATGCTATCACCAGCCCTGTAAGCGTGCAGATAATGATTGTGTCGAAAAATATCCCTGTCATGCTGATATAACCCTGCCTTACGGGACTTTGTGTGTCTGCCGCGGCTGCGCTTATACCTCCCGCGCCCAGTCCCGCCTCATTTGAGAATACGCCTCGCGATATGCCATAACGCATCGCGTTTTGTATTGATGACGACATTATTATTGTGCCGCCTATTCCCCCCGCGGCTGCTTTCGGGGAAAATGCCGTTATGACAATCTCCTTTAAGCCTGAGGCAAGTCCGTCAAGATTTACCAGTATCACTGCCACTGAGCCGACAATATAGAAAAGCGCCATAATCGGCACCATATATAATGAAAATTTTGATATTGATTTTATACCGCCGAGGACTACGAGAATTACAAGGATAGACGCAACAAGCGCCGTTGCGTGAGTGGGTATTGAAAATGATTCATACAGCGCGGAGGCTATCGAGTTTGACTGCGCCATATTGCCCATTCCGAATGACGCCAGTACAGCAAATACGGCAAACAACGCACCGAGAACCGCGCCTGCCTTTGAGTTTGGGAAAGCGGACTTTAATGTATACATAGGACCACCTACAGTGTCGCCGCTTATATTCTTTGTGCGGTATTTGACAGAGAGCATACTCTCTGCGAATTTTGTGGAAAACCCGACAAATGCGGAAATCAAGAGCCAGACAAGCGCGCCCGCCCCGCCAAGCGTCATGGCTGTCGCTACGCCCACTATGTTGCCTGTACCGATTGTAGCGGCAAGCTCTGTAGTCAGCGCAGCAAGCGCGGAAATTTCACCGGTTGAGGCTTTGTTTTCTTTATTTGGGGCAGCGGGGGATTTGTCCGATGATATGAGACAGCTAAGTGCATAGCCTAGGTTTCTGATGGGAAGAAATTTCATTTTGATGAGGAGATATATGCCTGTTCCTAAAAGAAGAACAAGCATATATGGTCCCCAGACGATATTGTCTATTTTTTGTAAGAGGTTTGTCATTTTGTCACGCTTCACCGATTTATTATCGGGCTGTTTTTATCAGTATATGCGTTTATGTTCTTTGGTATCCTTATTTTATATTTATAATTTTATATGCTTTGTTATGTAGAATGGAAAAATGCGATTAGTTCGAAATTCATAGCCAACTCCCACCAAAATGATGTATTGAAAATGTATTTTTGCTAATGACGCATTTTTTTGTCATATAATCATATGGATGAAAGAAATCTGACGGATATACAGTCAAATCATTTATAACCTGCATGGTATTTTATTTAATTCTCTTTCTGTGTTCCATCAAAAACCTTTCCATAATTCCTGCTATCGTAACCGATTCCTCTTGTGTCAATTTAAACACATCACCACCGTATCCATTTACCTGCGACACAAAATCGCTTATTTCATATCTTAGCCCATCCCCTTTGAACGGCGCATATACTTTTTCATTTTGGGAAATATCTTCATAGCATATCTCAAACTCTGTAGGCTTCCACCAAGGAGCGGCTACGCGTATATAGCCTCTTGTCCCTGATATTATCAACTGCCCTTCTGATTTTACCTTTAACCCAGTTTTAGACGTACCTGTAGCTTCAGCGTAATCAAAAATCGCCTTAGTATATCCATCCAATCCATTATGAACATTATAATAATTAAAAACTATATTCCTATAATTACATCCCAGAATTTTTATGATTGGCAAAACCGTATAGCTTGCCAGTTCAGTAAAGCTTCCACCGTATTCCTTGTCCATAAACTCTCTTGTATTATCACCCGTAAGCTTAGTAAAGCATGCCTCCACATCCTTTATCTCGCCTATCAGCCCACTTTTTGCCATGTTCACCAGACGCATAAAACCAGGCGCATAGGCTGTCTTTATCGCTTCCATAAGGATACAGCCGTTATCCTCTGCAAGTCGAAAAAGCTCCTCTGCTTCTTCCTTACGCAATACCATCGGTTTTTCAACAAGAACATTCTTTTTATATTCAAGCGCCTTTTTCGCATATTCATAATGTGTTTCATGCGGCGATGCTATATATACTGCATTTACTTTTTTTAAAAAAGCATCATAATCGTCTTCATACATGTCAAGCTCATGTACCTTGGCAAATTCCCTTGCGCTCTCTGAATGCGGATTATATACTCCTTCCACATGAATCCCGCTGACATACCGAGCCTCAGCAATAAATCTGCCAGCAATCCTTCCGCTTCCGACAATTCCCATGCGGATTATCTGAAATTCCTCCGCTCTCTTTAATGTACTCGATACGCCCTTTGTGCGCTCAAGATAAACTACATCACAATATTCCTTGAGATAATCAAATTTTCCCAGCCAGTCAGAGCCGATTACAAATGTATCTACGTGGTATTTCTGAATATCTTCTATCTTTTGACCAACATAGTCCTCAATGATTACCTTATCAGCAAAACCGCTTCCCTTTACATGCTCTATCCTATCCATGAGCGGCTCTACAACATTTAGTTTGCCTCTGGAAGCATCATAATTCTCAGTAGTAACGCCCACAATCAGATAATCCCCCAGCGCCTTTGCTCTCTTTAAGATATTATAATGGCCTTCATGAAAAAGATCGAATGTGCCGTATGTAATGACCGTCTTCATTCCAAATCACCTCAAAAATCAATTCCAAGCGCCCTAAATACGCGTTCAGAATTTCTGTCGTCATGATACTTCTGCATCTCATCACATATGGAATGTCTTTTTTCCACTCCAGGATCTTTACCTGATGCCACATCTGATATGAATCCAAAAAACTCATCAAAGTTATATATTTCTTTTCCTGGCAGATGCGGTTTCACATCCTGCCAGAAAAATCCGCGCTCCTTTTCATAAGTTTCCATATCATCAAGCGTAAACGCCACGGGGCGGTCTAATACCAAATAGTCAACCGCTACAGAAGAATAATCGCTAATCAAGGCATCCGCATATCCAAGTATCCGGTTTATCTGAATATCTTTTTCAATCAGAGCGCTATTCTCTATCAGGCATACATTGGAATACCCCAACATTTTGCTTATCATTGCGCGGCTTTGAAATGGATGCAACTTTATGACAAGGACATTGCCGGTTTTTGCCAGCAAATCATTTATACTTCTCATCTGCTCCGCGGATTCTACAATCGGAAGACCGATATCCCCTTTCGGTCTTGTATGGTTATGCCTTTCCATGCCTGCTGTATCTGTATTCCTAAATGTAGGAAGCCAAAAAATATACCCGTCCGCGTCAGGCACACCAAGCTGTGCCTTCCAGTCCAAAACAGGGTGGAAAATCTGATCTGCCTTGGGATATCCTGTGACCAGCATTTGATCCTTTCTCAGTCCAAAAACTCTCGCATATGTACGCGCATATTCTTCACCCGTCACTGTCATATACTCATAATGGTCTTCATTTCTTGCGGATCCAAGCCTTGCCTTAAATCCACAGCCATGCCAGAGCATGACCCGTATCTGGTCTTTCCGTGAGCCAAGCGCAAATCCATATGTGTCTGTCATAAACAGATATTTTGCAAGGCACAGATACCGAAAAAAACAATCTCTTTTTGATTTATCCTGCGAATCAGCATCTTCATATGAGATAAACGTTACATTTTCATATGGCTTATATTTGCCGTTCCATTCACACGGATCTTTTACAATCCACACAAGCTCATATTTTCGGTTTATCCCAATCCGCAGGGCATATTCAAACAGTGCCCTTGCATTATCGCCAAAATCCATCCCCTTGATGTAATTTTCAGGCATAGGACCACTGCGAAATATCATAATGTCTTCGAGCGTTGTATCCTTATATTTTAATCTGTATTCATTCTCATACCTGTAGTCAGACATGACTATTCTTCTCCTTCAAGCAGTCCCATTGCTTCCGCATATCGCCAAAAAATCTCCTCCTGCCTAAACCAGAAGATTTTTATGCCTGGAACTTTTCTCTCAATCAGTTTTGCCTTTGCCATTTCTGCAATATCATGGTTTTTTGATGTTATCACAATACTATCGCAATCTGGCTCGACAAATGAATCCTCTATATCAATATATCCTGCAAACAACAGTCTTTTATTGTTCTTAATCTGCTGCTCATATGTACAGCCCAAATCTCCCCGACCGCATAAAGCAATGCGTTTTCCAAGTCCAGGTGTCTCCATCCATACAGGATCTATCCACATCAGATTCCTGAACGAAAATCCCATCTGGGTATTGATACCTTTTATCAAAAACTGCACAATATAAAGCTCCGCCTGTTTTCTCATACTGTCTGTAAAATTAGGATGCTGATATAGGCTTTTAAAGTATGTATATACCCTGTGGTAATTCAACAGATAATCTGAATCCTCTGAATGGAACATTGACGCCTGATTAATTCGATAATGGTAGTATGCCTCATCCAAAATAACCGCCCGACGGCATTCCAACAGAAACGTCACCGTAGTAACCTTATCTTCGGATACCCTGATTCCTTCTGGAATATTCGGCATAATCTCCTGCAGCATGGATGTTCTAAAAATTTTCGTACATAATGAGCCGCTCATTCCCTTATCATGTTTTTGCAGATATAAAATTGAATGATTACGCAGATAGTTCATTCCTATGGTTTCATATACGCCCGGTTCTACGGCGTCCTTAGATACATTGGAAAAATTCCCTTCCTGCCAATAATTAGACGACACCATATCGGCGTCGTTACTCTCCGCTACGCTATAAAGCCTTTCATACATATCAACCTCAATCCAGTCGTCGCTGTCCACAAAGCCCACATACTTGCTTTCGGCGATTTTCACTCCAAGCTTACGTACGCTGACAAGACCGCCGTTTTCCTTATGCACGACCTTTATCCTGCTGTCCTTTTTGGCATATTCATCCAATATCTGGTACGATTTATCCGTCGAGCCATCATCAACACAGATAATCTCTATCTCTCTTAATGTCTGTCCTGTAATACTGTCCAAGCATTTCCGCAAATATCCTTCAGTATTGTAAATGGGAACAATCACCGTTAATAATGAACCGCTCATCTCCTCACCTCCGCATAGACGCAAAAACATCTTTCGATAAACCTCTTAAATCCGTCTATGTCCCAATTCCGCACGACATTGCGAGGTATTCTGTGCATATCTCCTGTTCCAGCAAGACCGCCACTAACAGTAGCGGCTTTCTTTATTCCCAGCTTCTTCAAAATCTCAATCGTTTTTGCATTATAATCTCCCAAAGGATAAGAAAATGCTTCTATTTCTTTTCCCACTATCTTTTTCAGTGCGCTGATTGATTTCTCTATTTCCCACCTCTGTTCTTCTTCCGACAATGCAGGCAGAGAAAGGTGCGAAACTGTATGTGCGCCAATATCTACAAGTGTATGTTCCGCAAATATTTCCAATTGTTTGACAGACATCGCCCTTGCACATCCGTCTTTCGGAAATCTTGACAGGAATGTCTCAATCTGTGCAGCGTTCATTTTGCAGAGCTTTGCATGGCTTTCCTCTATGCACTCTCTGTCTTCATTTTTCATTCCCAAATAAAGCCTGTCCCACCAAAAAACATTTCCCAGCGTTCCAGTGCTGACAAAAAATGTGGCAGGAACATTATATCTTTCGAGAATGGGCAGGGCTTTTTCCATATTATCCAAATATCCGTCGTCGAAAGTAATTACAAATGCAGGATCTGACACCTTGCTAAAATCATCCCTAAAACGTATAATAGGGTATTTTTCCGAAATCCATTTTATCTGTTCTTCAAAATGTGCTGTGCTTACGCACAACCGCCAGTAATCATTTTCTATGTCATCCACTCTATGGTACAACAATACAATCACATTCTGATTGCTGGGATAATGGCAGTCAAAACGCGCCATGCGCTCTATTATTTCCAGCAAGCTGCCGTCGATAATGAAAAAATCGTTAATCCCTTTCATTTTCAACGATCTGATAACTTCATCAGTATACTTCTTTCCTACCGCTGCTATAACGCCATCACTGCTTTCAAGTTCAATTTCATCAAAAGAATACACTTTTATTCCTAACACCGAATCAACACATAGTTCCTTCGATGTTACAATAAAACCATCTATGGCAATCCCCTGCTCTGATAAGTACACGCATGTTTCTCTCCCAAAGCGGCCCGCGCCATAAATGTATATCTTTTTATGTAATCTGCAATATTCGATGATTTCCATTTCTTCATACCTTAAAATGACATACTATATCGGGTTTTGTATTATTTCAAGCACTCGTTCTGCTACCTTATCAGATGCCGTACCGTTATCAAAATTTCCCATTTTATCCATAAATTCATTTAACTCTTTTTGATATCTTTCATTATCAAAAGCCAAAATACTATCTAATAACTGTTCATTTGTGGATGCCTTTATATAAGGTAGTTTCTCCATAGGAATATAAAAATCCCTGTCCGATTTATATTCCTCAATATCCTTCTGATAGAGGAAAATCGGTCTTTTCGTAAACGAAAAATCATACATGCAGCCTGAGTAATCAGTGATAAGTACATCCGCCGCCATCAACAGCTCTTCAAAATCATCATAGTCATCCACTGCAATGTATTCCTGTCCCTTATGAAATTTATACTGCACATTCCTAATGTCAGGATGCTTACTCACACCGCATACAAACGTTTTATTAAATCTTCGTTTTAAAGCTTCCGCCACATTTAAAATGTCCAAATCATAACAATCTACTGAGAAATCCCGCCTAAATGTTGGTGCATAGAGAACTAAGCCGTATTTTTCATCAATACCATAATACCTGTAAACCTTATTCTTCACATTCTTGTCTGACCAGAAAATATCCTGTCTTGGAAGCCCCGCCTGCATAATCTCGCCTGAATACCAGAAAGACTTCCTGTATAAATCTGTATAAAATCTGCTTCCTGACAAAAATAAATCTGCCATTTCAGAATCATGCTTAGCATTTTCTACATATGTATCTGTTAAAGAATCCACCGCATCCTTTTCGACCTTTTTAATCGGCGCCGCGCCGTGCCATGTCTGGATATAATACTGCCCCGCCCTTTTTCTGATATCTGCCGTTTTGCGCGTATTGTCAATCCAAATATGCGCTGTTGCAAGCTCCAAATAATATTCAAGAGTTCCCATTTGGACTGTGCGTATGCCTTTGGGAAAATTCAGATTTTTTTCCGATACTGCCCAGACCAGATCCAGCTTCTCCACAACCTTATTCCGTAATTTCTCGGCTATATATTTAGGATTTCCACCATATCCCATGCCTTTCATATGCATGAACAAAACCTTATTATTCTGTATTGGTCGCTTATAGAGCAGACTGTAAAAATCATCCAGTAATTTTTTTTCGTCCACAAACTCAAAGTTAATGTATCCCTTTTCTTCCAGTGTCCGCCTTATCGCAGGATGCGTAACAGGCTGCGTTGCCACTAGGATTAAGCTATCTTCTTCCAAACAATCCGCCATGGTAACTCCCCGAACTTCTAATCCATACTTATGTGCCGAATTACCCTGCAAATCAGAAACCATAAAATATCTGATTTTCTTCTCCAAACCATAGGATTTTAAATACAAGTATAGAATATTTGAAAGTGTCCCAGCACCATAAATAACTATTTGGATGGCGTTATTGCATAGCCTATATATTCTTTCCATATCTTAATCTACCATTTCACCATAATGCCGCTGCCATGTATCATTGCAACCATTTCTAACCGCATACCTATTACAATATTATAATTTCATATGTATCTTTTTTGCCAAAATCAAATCATCCACACAATCTACCTCTGCCCATTGATATGTGCATATATCTTGATAGTACAACTCGAAATCTTCGTTAAATATCATTTGAACAAGCGCATTCTCATACCATTGGTCATACATGCCATCATCTACCATAACTTCCACACAATGTTTCATTTTCGTAGCAGAACTTTTATCTAAACGTGTAATTCCAGTATATTCCGCATAATATTTATCTAAGTCCTTACTCATTACAAGAATCTTATCATCATTTACCTGAACATTATAATCTCCTTGTTTTTTTATGCTGCTATCTATTAAAACCTCTGGTCTAGTTATCTTTGTACACAGAATCTCCCGTACCACTTTTTCTTCAATAACAATGTCTCCATTGATTATCGTTACATTATTATTTTTTAAATAATCTCTGGCAAACCATAACGATGCAATAGAATTTGTTACTTCGTAAAATGGATTATTTACAAAAATGACATCCGTTATTTCTTTTTTTATTTTTTCCTTCATAAAGCCAACCACAGCTATTATCTCCGCCTGTGAATCATATTTTCGAATCATTGTCACCATACGTTTCAGCACGGTTGTATCTTTATCTAACTTATATAATGATTTTGGATATTTTAGCGTCAATGGTTTCAATCTTGAACCTCTGCCAGCTATCAATAAAATGTATGTCATATGCAATCTCCTACCACAACAATGCACCTAAGCGAATAATATACTCTTTAGGTGGAAAACTTATTTTTATTTTGTACAATTCCGCACTCTTTACCACATTGATACCCAATGCTTCTAACGGACTCCTTGCCAAATATGGATTGGCACATTTATCAGGTGAGCATCCGTTTTTACATAATTTGCAAGAGCCTCCTATAAATGATAATGCCGTAGAATTATTGTTTTCCCATAACCACTTTTCGCACTCCAACAACGCCCGGTGCAATTCAACCGATGAGCTTTCTCTCACTTCGTTGTAATTATTGTATTTATAATATTTTTTAATATATAAAAATGCCATATTATCAAATTCTTCCAGCATTCTTTTGTAATCAATTTGAGGAATTTTAGGAGGACATTTCCAACTGTGATTATATTTCCCACAATAAAAGCAATTCATTTTGATCCGTTCTTCAAATACTATCTGGGATGCATCCACCATAATTCCATTAATTTCATACCCTTTTCCCTGACAGAAAAGAATCATTTTTCCTAATATATCCTCATTTTTCTCATCAGACATTTCATATACAATCTCCTTTTTACATACATCATCAATATATCTTTTGATCTGGCACTCCCATAGAAATCAGCATATCCTTTACTTCCTGCCAAATTTTACTATCCTGAATTGCAATGAGCACTGCATCAAACTCTAATTCACTTAAACAATTCACTGAACGAATCTTTATGCAAAACGCCCAAGGCAGATATTCAAAATCTTTGTCCACCCATGCTACAATCTCCGCATTCCCTAAAAGTTTTTCGCAACAATACATTCCATATCTTCCGGCTCCATACAAAACCACTCTTTTACCCAAAAAATATTCAACACAGATATCAAATGGATCACTTTCCTGGTCCATCGATATATTACACCCCATAAACAATGAAATATAGTAATTGTCATAAACCGAGTCATCCCACATGATTAATCCTGTTTTTTCCGTAAATAAATCTTCATCACTAACAATATCATCATAATGCCCATGCCAACCTAATTCTTTTTTTTCTTTGACAAACCTTGGTTTTCGATCCATGAATATTTTCTTTTTCGCTTGTTCTAAATCTCTTAAGGGATAATGCCGATTTAAAATTTTTAATGGAAATATTTTTGGTTCTTCAATACGTGCAATATGACCGCCTGTACTTTTTAAATCTATACTTTTTCCATGTTTCCATGTTTTTCTTTGGCGGAAACCTGCTTTATAATGTCTGAAATCAAAATATGTATCTCGCATGAAAATATTTTCGGTGTTGCCTCGCGTAAGCTTGAAATCAATTACAGTATTATCAACCGCATTAAAGCCAAGCTTGTCTATATAATATATTGTTTCCCGCAAATTTCTATTCTTCCAAGGACTTATCCGCACCTCATCTACATCATAATGAATGTACCAATCATATTCTAATTCCATCGCTATCTGTTCTGTTCTTTCCAATTGATGATACCAGTCATAATAGTCATTTTTACTGTTAATTGGAAATTGTTCCAGATAAATATGTTCTGAATTTTGCTGCTGATATTTTTTAGCAATTTCATAACTTCCATCATCTGACCAGTTATCTATTAAATAGATATCCACATTCTGCGACAATAAATATTCTATTGTTTTTTTCAAAATATCCGCCTCGTTATAAACATGCATAATTGCCAGCACTTTAAATTCTTTAGGTACGACAACATCGTCTGCATTCTCAAAAAATTTTCCAAACAGCAGCACCTGTCCTTTTTGAGTTAAAAATTCAATATGTTGGAAAGAAATTCCTTGTTCTTTTTTCACCTCAAACTGATTATCTACCCTTATTCTGACATATACGATTATGATAATTCTGTCCCTGTTCTGCTCAATCCATGGCAATATTTTGCTAAATTCAATATAATCCTTGCATGCAATATATAAAACTTCATATTGAATGCTTTCTTCCAACTGCGCAATATGTTTCATTTTTATTGTAGAATATACACTCTCCAACTCACTTCCCGTTCTTCCATAAACTGCCAAACAGTCTGTTTCCATACAATTTAATAACCGATTGATAATCTCTGCTATTACTGGTATTTGCTTTTGCTCCACATATATATTATTCAGGCTTTCTGTCTGTCCATCATAATGAATCTTATGCAGTTTAATTTCCTCAAAAAAACTCTCATAACCCGCATATTGATACAATTGAGAAACTTTTTTTTCCAAATGTTCTCTAAGTATATAAAATATCTGACTAATCTGCGACAATGCCGCCTTATCAATCACCGCTGGAAAATGATACCCTAAACTTTGATACATCTTTCTATCCACTACTAATTCATCATCTGTCAGTTGAAAATAATCCAACAGATTGTGGTGACATGTGGGATCCATTTTAATTTGGAATAACTGCATACCATCACTATTTGCCAATAAAAGAAATTCACCATCTGTAAGACTGTATCCTTTATTAAAAGAATCCTTTTTTAGCATCTGCGCTGCATAAATATTCCGAGCAAATGAAAACCGTCTTTTAGGCAATTTAATATTTTCAATATCTAACTTTTCGTCAGGCAATGTCAACAACTGCTCTATTATTTCACGTATATCTGTTGTATTAATTAATTGCGCAATCTCTCCGCCTTTCCGAAATCTATTATCATATATCCAAAAAGGTGTATGGATTAAATCAGCATATGGTTCAATTGCATGTGTCAAGCCTTTATGCTTTCCATGTGTATATAGTTCATCTCCATGATCTCCATAAAAAAGAATTGTTGTACTATCCAACACCCCTTTTTTTTCTATCATACATAAGAGTTCATGAATACATCTATCCATATATATATAACTATCTTTCCAGCGATCAAAACTAGTTGAAAAGTTATTTGCTGGCATATTATGATTATATGATACATTACTTATGTAATTACACGCCCACACAACGAATGGTTTGTCTTTCTGAATTACCCTGTCAATATTTTGCATGTAATTCTCATAAGAATCCATTTCTTCCATTCTAATCGTATAACCAATAAAATTCTTTTGATTACTTCCAACTATATCTGCTCCTACTATCGGATAGTTAAATACCCCTATTTGATACCCCTGTTCTTTTAATACATCTAAAAAGGAATTTTTATAATAATATTTCTCAAGTTTTTCTGTCAGCCTGCGCGACGGCTCATTCTGCATTATTCCGCCAAAAGCCAAATCTGAAAGTACCATAAGTGTGGACGTTGCCGTTGCATAATATTCGGAAAATGACAAGGATTCTTTCTCCCAATGATATAACGTTTTAAATAATCTTTTATTAATCTGATAATTCATATAATTAAGACTTTCAAGATGAATCAATACCAGATTTCTCATACTCTGCCCCCCATATGTAATGAAATAAGCATATACAATAGTTACTTTTCTTTTTTAACCATTATTATCTCCTCATAATCGGTTTTACCCAAACCATTTTTTCATATGTCACTCCTAATTAACCAATATAATTTTTGATTGTCATTGCCATTTTCATTTTGAATAGCAACCAACACCATATCACTAATTATGTTTTCAATTTTTTCTGGATTCTGAATTTCTATTCCTGCATAATTGCCTATATTATTATACTTTTTATCATATCGCTTAATGGTTTCAGTATAACTGCTATGAAGTAATTCATATACATATGATTTTCCAGAATCCCCTGCCCCATAAATCTATATTTTTATGTCTTTGCAGACAGTTGAATATGGAAATAAGTCCCTACCGCCCATTTACGTATTATACATCATTGTTGGAATGATATTTTCTTTTATCTTATTTTTACCATACAACCCTTCTTCATAATAATTCTCACATCTCCTTTCATTTGGTTCAATTCTGTATGAAAAAGCAATAATATCAGACTCGTACTCCTTATAAATTCTTACCCCGTTTCTCATAACCATCTCTACCAATCTAACCATCTGAATCAACAAAGGTTAAAATCTCCGTGTGCAATTTTAGCAACTTCTTTTTCTTCCATATATGGACCATATGCTTTCCCACACATATTTTTATGATATTGACTTAATTCATCATATATCTCAGAAAATCCGTCTATAGAGTCATCATCAACAAATACAATCTCCATATCTTTTTATAACTTTGATTAATCATAGAATTTTGAATCTCATTATTGCCATTCTTTAATTATTTTCTCATAAAATCCATAAAAATTATGATATGCTATTTCTGGATTTAAAGTTTCCGCCCTTCTCCGCACATTAAGTTCCATCTGTTTCTTTTCGTCCAAACTCATTGTTAAAGCTTTTTTTATTGCCGACAAAAAATCCTTATAATTATCACGCTCACACAAATAGCCACTTATCTCATCATCTATAAGCTGCTCAAAACTTGCTCCTCGCGTTGCTATAACAATCTTACCCATTCCCATAGCCTCAATGCATGCATTTGACAAATTTTCTATTCTTGATGGGAATACGCACAATTCAGCTTTATCAATAATCGGGTATAGTTTTTCTCTTTTCAAATTTCCTAAATAGATTACTCGGTCGGCATACTTGCCAGCGTATTTCCTCACATATTCAGAAGCGAGTATTTTCTCGTTTTCATCTATCTGTAGTTCCATATTATTGCCTGCTAATACCAAATTCATATCCGGATACATGTTAAAAAATTCTTCTGCCATTTTAGCAATAACATGAATACCCTTTGAAAAGCGCATAGTTCCATAATATAAAATATATTTTTTATTTAACGCTTTCACTTCAGAGTAATCCCATTCCAAGCTTTTTTTTACAAATGGGCTTTCTATCACACTACATTTTATTCCAAATTCTTCTTCTCCAATATCCGCCAATAATCTGCTAGGCGAAATAACGTATCTTGCTTTTTTCAAAGTTAATGCTTCTATCCTGTCCCGCAACAATGGTGGATTGTCTTGATACCGCACACTTCCATTAATAGTATTGGCTTTTCCTTGCCATATATTTAAATAACCGGAAATTCGTATTACATATGGAATACCCATATCATGCTGCAAGGAAAGTGAATCATGATTGCAGTAATGAACTATATCTACTTTATTTTTCCTATCTAATTGATGAATTTTTTCTTTAACCAGCTCGCTTTTGCGGACATTAACAAGCACTCTCCTAAGAGAGTCTGCGCTCTCCAAACTTGTTTCCTGTAGCAAATGAGCAAGACTGTCCAGATTAGTCCACTCTTCTTTCGGAATATAAACATTATAAACTTTACAGCCTTTAAGCGAATCATACTGCGTTTCTTTCGTAGTAACGACTATGATAGAAACCGTATTCCCTCTGTCAGAAAAGATTCTAGCCATATTAGCTGTATAACTGGCAAGTCCCCCTGACGGGGTGTCTTTTGTTTCCAGTTCGATTGTGACATATACTATATGCATAAATTTTTTCTCCTTGTGTCACAGCATACGTTATTGCCTATTTTGCCGTACATTATTGCCCAATGTTTTCTCGTAAGCAGAATATAATGTACTGATACATCTGTTCAATATAAGTTTCTTCACTCATCTCAAACGGATAAATAGCATTATCAATACCCCATCTCCTAATATATTTATGGTCAAACCGAAGCTCAAGCGCCTCTGCAACGTCTGCATAAATTATGCTTTCCAGATTATCCAACATTGCCAATTCACAGACAAGCTTGTCTGAATAGCCCATATAATTCAATATTCTGTTGGCAATTTCCAGTGCTGTCATGCTAGTTATGTGATTAATATCCGAAAAAATTTTTTGCTCTTTTTGATTCTGTGAAATGTAATCAAAAATCTTAATATTCCATTCCCTCTCTCGAGCTTCAATCTTACTCTCAAATACTTTCCACATTTCTACAATAACATCTTTTTGATATACCCCCCCCCTATAATATATTTTTTTATGTCATGTAGACTTTTCCCTTCTTTTATCCATTCAACCATATTTTCATCAACAAAAAATGGATACCAATTCCCATGCAATGTCAGTTTTACATAATTTAGTTGTGGAAAAAGATATTTAGGAAGTCCATACAAATTGGGGACTGCGATAACTTCGCAAGTCTTCGGGATATACTGTAGCAGATATTCTGATGCATATTTTTCTCCATATCCATTATCTTTCCTAATAGACTGATGAATAAAAAGCGCACATCGACTCAATACATCCATTAAGTTCTCTTTAGTAGTCTTCCATATCTGAATCATAGGGAATGGGTAAAATCCATATATGGCATCAAATTCCTTGTGCCTTTCAAGATATTTCTTTATTGCTTCCAGATGACAATTACCATAAGCGACTGCTATTTTCTTCCGAAATATCTGGTGAGGAATAAAATCTTCAAATTCGCGATACCCCATTTGTAACAGCTGTTCCCTAATTTCTAAATAAGACATTGCTGCCACAATGATATAAGCATTCCGCCCCGCTTCTGGTTTCTCAATCGGATAGCCCAAAAGTTCTCCTGTTTTGATATTATCCCAAAAGCAGGATATGTTGATATCCTTATAATGTTGATAGACAACCCTTTCACCATTTTTCCCTGCTCCAAAGATAATATATTCCCTACTGTTCATAAAACAGCATCCTCCCGGATTTATGTATAACTCCAATTTTATGTCACTTATTTCATCTCAAAAATTATATCTTCTATAGAAAGAATCGGACAAGTTACTTTCGTTTCCATCATATCTGCTATATCATCAAAATAAGTGATTGGCGTTACCACAACTGCATCGACCTCCGCCGAAAAATTATCCGGCGTATATACCTTTACATTGCCCACTGTACCCGAGGCTGCTTTGTCAATCCCAGCCACAACATCTATGCTTGTTCCTTCCAGTTCCTGAACCAATGTTTTGCCTACGTAATTCATTCCATATATTGCGATTTTTTTATAGGAATTTCGTTCAAAAAAATCTGCCAAGTTTCTCCCATGTTGTTTCACATATACCCAATCATTCATAAGCATATACAAATCCAGATGTTTACTTGCTAATTCTCTCGCTTTCTTCAATTCATTAATTGTCGGTTTAACGATAAATTTGTTACTCATCATTACACCACTAGCTAAACCACCTACGATACCTAATATTCCCCATATAGTTTTTTTCATTTTTAGCCTCCAAATTTATTTAAGTAATTTTATCCACTGCTTTGTGATTCTTTCTTTCTCAAATTTTTTTATCATACAGCCACACATTTCTGTTTTTTTTCTATAGATTTCATCATTTTCCATAAGACTGATTACAGCCTCACCCATCTCAATTTCAGACCAGCTTATTTGCAACGAATATGGCATACCTGTATTATCATGGTCACGCGTTATCAATCCAGCCTTTGCGTCAATGGGATATTGGGAGGAATTTTCTCTCGTCACTGCTCCTATCGCTTCTCGGATTCCACCTGGAAAATCTGAAGCCACTATCGGAAGCCCATGCGCTAACGCTTCCACTGCAGCACATGGAAATGCTTCTGATTTAGAAGACAGTGCAAAAATTTTCGCTTCGGAATAAACATCGTCTATATTTTTTACAAATCCCAAAAACCTGACTCGACTCATAATACCCAAGTCATATGCCAATTTTTCCAGCCTATTTTTTTCTGAACCTTCCCCTGCAATCCAAAGTTCTGCTGTCGGAATTCTTTCATATACATGTTTAAATGCTTTTATGATATGCCATTGCTGCTTTATCTCAACCAAACGACCAACCGCTAGCAGAATCTGACGTTTAGGATACTTAACAGGTCTTTTCTCTATTAATGCGGGATTATAGATTACTTGTAGCTTATCTCTTCTTATATGGTAATTTTTGCACAGATCAACCTTACACCAGTTGCTTACCGCCACGACCTTATACGCCATATTTCCCAGCAACATAAGTCTTTTATGATATGCCAGATTCTTCATGTCATACCGAAGTGACATACAATTATGAATAGTCAGTATTTTTCTGTCCCCTGTACCAGACAAGATATTGATCAGATTCATCTCCGGCGCCATGCTAATCATTGCCTCAATATGATACTTTTGTTTCATTTCACGTATAATTGCAGCATTTACCAGATAAGAAAACACCTCTCTACTCAGAGAAGATGTATCTATGACACACGGACAGACAACAAGCTTTCCAGCAAATGAATATGATTTATTGCGATTGTGGTGTACCACAAATAAGTATATTTCATATCCATTCTCTGCCAACATCAAACTCAATTGAGATGCCACCCGCTCCATTCCACCACTATCCAACGCCCATACTAAAATTCCTACACGTTTAATATTTTTTCTGCAAATGCATTGTTTCATAAGCATTTTCCTATCTCATCTTTTTTATTTTCCTCAAAAGTTATTAAAACATTTCATATATAATGTCTTCTAAAGAAATAATAGGACACTCTATTTTTGATTTTAAATAACTGAAAATCTCATCAAAATATGTTATAGCAGTCACAACAACTGCGTCTACAGGTTCTAATTGATCTTCAGGATTTAAAATAGATACCCCTTTGTAAAGTTTTCGTTCTCCGCTCCTATCTATACAATATTGGATCAAAATAGAACTATACGGCTGCAATTCATCAAATAAACGCTCTCCTATCATCCCCATTCCATATATAGCAATCACATTATATTTATAATGATTAAAATACACGTTTAAATGTTTGCCTGATTGGTACAGTATAATCCAGTCATTCAAAAGCTGTAATAATTCATGATTTTTTATAATAATATCTTTCTCATTCATTGACATTATCTCCATCAAATTTATGTTTTACATTGTTCTCTTCTAAAAACTGAATATATTCTCTTCGCATTTTCTTCCGATGTAAATAAAAATTATCATTATAAAAATCAGAACATATATAGTTTTCAAATTTATCAATGTCTTCCAAGTCGTTCGGTAAAAGATATGGTAATTTTAATGCATCACACACTTCTTTTACTCTTGCGTCACGAGCAATCCAAAGTGTTGGAACGCCATTTAAATACGCTATCATATTTCCATGCAGCCTAGTGCCAACAGATAAATCAAAATCTGCATTATAAATATATTTATCCCATAAGTCAACATCATTGAATATCACAGACTCTATTTTTTCTTCTTCCAACAAATCATTCCCGCCTTGCCGAATAAGATGCATTTTACATTCAGGAAACTCTCCCAGCAGATTTTTTAATTGTTCAATTTCTTCTGCATTCCCTGAATAATTTAGCAATACTTTTTTTATCTTATTATTTATTGAAATTTTTTCATCCTTTTGAGTATAAATTAAATTGCTATAAAATGATGGACAGCCTATAACTCTTACATTTTTTATTCCCATTTTATATAAACACTGTCTTGTAATTTCTCCGCGAGCACCTATAGAAGTACATTTTTCCGATAACATGCGAAAAAGTCTTTTTTTACTCCCTGAAATATTTTTTACAAATGAATCCAAATCTTCTTCCACTTTTAAGGATGCTTGCACTCCAAGTCCGAATAAAACTATTTTTGCATTGATCCCGTGCAGCTTTCTTAAACGTTTCGAAAAATAAGTTTCGGATAGCGACAAATTATTGGCTACCGGAACACACAAAACATCATCCGCTTTGAAATCAAAATCATAAACATTATCTAAATTTATGCTATGGTCAAAATCGATTCCTATTTTGCATTTATCGTGCCAAATGATATTTCCAGTATTTCCAAAAGACATTTCCCATAAATTATCAATTGTATTTATAAAATAGGTACTCATAAGCATTCCTTTCTTTTGAAATGAAACAAGACCGTTTTATTTTTATATAACTGTTCCTTATTAAGAAAGAATCCATTGTCTCTCATTTTACTAATAATATCTACTCTGTATAGATTATTTTTCCAAGCATTTTTCTTTCTTACATCGAAATTACTGTTATACTCCATAGTGCAGTAAGAAATTAAAGCACTTTTTTTACATCTGCTAAATTGTTTAAAAAACCACTCCACATCTTCGACGTATTCTAAACACCCTGCTACAATAAATAAGTCATAGTTTTGTTCTACAAATTCCCGTTTGTTTAAATCGCAAATTACGGTATCTTCATCCCTGCGCCTATAGTCTAAACCTGTATATTTTATATTACCCCCCCCCCGTATTTTTTTCAAATATCTTTTTGCAAATCCTAAACCACAACCTATATCCAATACAGACTCTATTCTTTGAGCTTGATCCAACAAATCTATGAGTGCTGCTGTCCTTTTGTCAAAACTCACATCAAAATATTCTATATCCTTCCACTCATATGTTTCCAAACCGTCTTCACGCCTTTCCACTGTTTCAACATTCTTTTTTAACTTCGGTATAAAAATTATTTTCATCTTTCGTTATTCTATAGTATTCTGATAGAGTGACACCCACATAATTTTTACTTATTTCAAAAAATAATTTTTCTAAATCTGCGTATAACTGCTCAATATCTGTCTCATTTTTAAACGTTGGACTCCCTCCCGGCATTAGTTCTGATGAATGAAGCATAAACTCAATGTAATTGTACGGACTGTAAAGCTGTTTTTTTGCAATATATAGCATATCTTGTCTGTTTTTCCCATTCGGACGCAGCCATATTCTTTTTTTTAAAACTTTTTTATAATCATATGGACATTTTCTTAGCTCCGCAAAAGTTTGAAATATAGGCGGTCTTATAATGCTTGGTGTTACCTGAAGAAATGTTCTTTTCTTATCCATATAAAATACTTTTGACAAGAAACGAGAATAATCAGGTCCAGAATCCATGTTTCCTCTGGCATTCTGCCAGCTAATGCCTGGTGTAATACTACAATCAATCTTATATCCCAATTTAATCAATTGAGATACATACCATGCATCAATATACCACCGTCCCCCTCGATGACTTATAGGAGGAATTCCGAATCTATCTTCAATTAAATCTGTCATATATTCCAGTTTTTTCTTCATCACATTATGCGGATATTCTCCCGCATATGGATTATGCCCTTTATAAAAAAAGGGTAATTTATACAATGGCGGCGTATTCCACGCATGCATGTGCATACCTATCTCGCATTTTCCTTCCCTCAACCAGGCTTTTGCCAATCCGACAAATTTCTCTGACATCGCCATTTCATAATCCACAAGATACGTTGGCAGAAAATGATACTGCTCACATAATTCTTGAAATCGTTCCACATAATCTGCATTTTTTGTCGTAATCTCTCTCATTCCATTTTTTGTGGTTGCTCGTTCCCATAAATTGTCTCCTTCCGTATCTATTGTAATAATAAAATACCTTTTCAAAGTATTACCGCCTTTTCGTTTTTCTGCGATTTTGGCCGATGCTTGAAAGATAGCATAAAATACTAACCGCCATACTATGTCCAAAATATTTTTCTATTTTTCCAAACCAATCATATTTGTTCAACGTCGGGCTTGGAAATTGTAATCGTTCATCTTCATTAATAATATCTTTTACCCAATACTCTTCCGTTTTTATTTTTCCTTCCCGCAAGCAATCCCATAATTCCATCCCTTTTAAAGAATTAATAAGTACACTTGATTGATTTGCCACACTGTTATCCTTTCTTTTATCCCATGGCGTATTGCAATCTTTTATAGTAATATCGCCTATCCTATTTTGCTGGGCAAATTTACATTGGCAACAGCTTTTTGCATACATTCCGGCAAGATACAGTTTCATATACTCATCTTTGTATCGAGATTTATCATAAATAACAGTAGACTTGTTTGTAACAGTTAAGCCATAAGGATTGCTCTTTGCCCTGAACAAAATATTGCCCTCAAAATTTGTATTCATTCGTAATCCAACTACCCTACACAAATGTTCCGTAAAGTATATAGGCATCACCACTCCATGACATACAAGATCAACCGTAATCAAATTCTCTGTATCAATATTTTTTAATTTACAGTAATTTAGCAATCCCGTAACATGGCATGGAAGTCCGATAAACAATACTTTTTTTCCATTGCACAATTCGTTCGCGACCAAAGAATGTATTCCACTCATATCACTATAAACATATTTTGAACCCGCCGCTTTACGCATCTGTCTCTCATTTTTGATAGCAGTATAATTCAGATTAAAATTCCCATCAAACAATACACCTATGCCCGTTATTGAGTTTTCCATGCAATATTCATACATCGAGCTGGCAATTCCACCTGAAGAGGATCTTCTGATGACACTACTCTTTAACGCATAAGCATTAAATCCTTTCAATGGCTCTTTTAAATCTATATGCGCTGTATGCGGACACACCCACTCACATAAATGGCAGTTAGTACATTCTTTCTTCTTTATTATCTTTGTAAATTCTTTCCTGCCTAATACATTGATTTTTATACACTCTTTAGGACATATTGCCTCGCACGCTCTACAGCCTGAACATGCATTGTTTTTCTCCATCCCTCAACATCTTCCTCAATATCTTTAATGATTTTTCTCTAAATTCAGCCTCAAGTCGTTTTATTTCATCATAATCTGGCTCGTTTTCCATATCATATTCTTTAGATTCTATATTAAGTCTGTCTATGTTTAATATTTCAGCGACCGTTTTCAGTCTGTTACCCGGTTTTCTGTTAATATAAGAAAAATTCTTTTCAAAATATATAGAAAAAAGAAGTCCATGATAGGAACCTGTATATACTTTCGATGCGTAATAAATCAGTGTTAGAAAATCTTTTGGCGTCCTTGGACAATATTCTCTTTTTTTCTTATTTATCATATAAACATTTAGCCTATGTTTTCTAGCGTACCTTTTCGCTTCTCCTATAATTTTTTTTTCATCGTCTGGCATGTAAATTAAAATATAGTCCTTTTTCTGTGTGTTTTCACCAATTTGTTTTTTCCAAAAATAATTTGACAGCAACATCGTCGGATCACATACATGTTCTATATTTCTTTCTAATAGGTTTTCAAGTTCAATTTTATTGTTGTACTCCCTTACGGATATATGACTAAATTTCGATAAATATCTGCGAAAATATTTTTTTTCTGAAACTGGTATCTCATCATATCCATAGCTGGCAGCATATGCCAGTTTTACACGGTTATCTGACACAAAATTCAACATATATGTATAATCATCTGCATATCTGATATCCCATACCAAATCACTGCCTACTAGATAAATATCATATTTATCAGAACACCGTCCTATGTTTTTTGCAGTATATGTTGTCCTGCTCACCTTCATAGATTGCTTTATGATAAGTTTAAATGCATGTTGCATATGGAAAATATTTATCCATAACGACAATCCATAATCATATCCATGCTGCTCTATAAGTTTTGGCAGGCTTTTTAATGTAACCATTTCATAATCCGGTACTTTTTTTCTATAATCTATTACTTCAACGGAATACCCTAACATTTTTACGCTCTTATATAAAGCATATGTCTGTAAATAAGAACCATAATTAGTGTTATCACAGAATGTAATAATTCCTATCTTTTTCCCCAATATTCAATATACCTCCTTGCCCCATGTGCAGCCTTAAATCCTCTTGATCGTTTGCTCAAAAAATAATCTTCCCCAAACAGCATATTTCCATCATGAGAATACGTATATTCTGTTCCCTCATTATTACGGTATGTATCTATGATAATTATTTTCACTTCATTTCTTGACAATAACTTCTTCATATCATGTGCAAGTTTTTGTGGCTCAATAACAAAAGTGAAATTAACCATAATAAGACAATCTATCTTTCCTATATCAACATCCTCAAATGTGCCAAATCTGAAACAAACGTTCCGATTCATAATTCTACCCGCTTTAATATTAGCCCAATTAATGTCATATCCGTATCTTAAGCTATTTGGAGCATGTATGTGTCCAATAATTTCACCGATGCCACAACCTATCTCAACAATGCATACCCCCCCCCATGTATTATATAATTTAGAACATTCACGTACTACTTCCAATGCGTATGGTCTTTCATCCAACAAAGATAACTGCCAGTCGTTTAATTTGTATATCTTTTGCAATAGATAAATAAGAATTTTTCTTAAATTTACATTCATAATCATTCCACCAACAACGCAGTGACCATATCTGTCAATGACATTATTTCATTTTCCACAAAAGATGCATTATTTTTTATTTTGGCATCTAATATTTCATTTCTTAAATCCGTTAGAAGTTCAATTTCCAATCTCTCTACTTTACCATTTTTCATATTCAACAGGAAAAATTGTCCGTTTGTTCTTGCCTGAAATATAATTTTATGCTCTATCTGCACCATCATTTCATATTTTGAGTACTGACTGCTCCCAAAACTTTTGCCGTAAGGATAATCTATCATCACCTTTCCTACTTCTCCATTACAATCAATCTGCCATAAGTCAGGAACAAAAAGTCCAAAACAATACTGATTTCCATTTTCTGCTTTAAACAATCTGTACACATCTTCATTGCAAACCTTTACACGATTTATAATATTTCCGTCAAAATCACAACTAATAATCTCACCATCTAGAGTAAGAAGTGAAATATCATCTTTTCCTAAAACAGCCGATATAAATCCACTGTCTCCCTTTGAGCTAATCATTACCTTTCTAAATCCATCCGTTTCTAAGTCGCCAATTATCAATGCACTCTCCTCAGCAAGAGGTACATATAAAATATTTTCTCTCAACAGACAACATCGCGAAAAAATTTCATAGCCGAAACATGAATATACTGTATTGATTTTTTCCGTCTTTCTGTCAATTTTTATAATGGCATTTAAGCTTCCACCAATTAAATATATATTCTCTTTATATTTACATCCACAATAGATACATCCGTCAGACTCATTTTCAATATGCTTTTGTGAAATTTCTATATTATTAAACGATGTATCTTCTTTATTAAATATAACTACTTCCTTCCCATCATACCTAGGTATAATAATCTCTTCCTTTGATTGAAACATTGTAACATAATTATATACATATGCATTCTGGTTTAAGCAAGAAGGCAATTTATATCCTTCTTCAATCCTCTTTGTATGCATATCAAGTCTCAGTAAATAAAAAGTATTCGTTGTCGCCATCCATATAACATCATTATCCTCATCATATACAGCAGCCCTGCTTAGCGTCATGCCTAAATCACTCGTATATTTTCTGTCTTCTTGCTTCATAATTTCCTCACTCTATCAAGCTCATTAAAATAAAATACAATATTTCGCTTATATTTATCACTCGTTTCATTTTGAAAATAGCAAAGTTTCTAAATTAGTAATCCCACAAGTATGCATATTTTTATCTGTCTAAACATTGTGCAATTCCTAATTACCCTACAACAATCATTCAAGACCGAACCACCTAAAGCTTTCATATTATCATCATAAGAATCAGCTTGACATCTTCCGCCTCCGCATAGAACAATTCTCATATATTCCACACAGTTCGCTCCGCATAAAGCCGCGGTCTTGGCGTACAAGCAAAGCCTCGTAAACTCCTGATAACGCCGTTTTGACAGTTCCCTGTCCGTTTATCTCATAACGCTGTTTCCTTTGATACGGCTGTGCCGTTAAAACAGTCCACAGCTGTCATTTTAAGCACAAAAAATCCCGCCATAATACAAAATGAACCATTTCATACTTATAACGGGATTTTCCTTATTTTCATATTCAGTTGTCATTCTCTGCTGATGCGCCTGCGTCTTGTGCTTTTATGCTTCGCCGGCGAACATATCATAATAATGCTCAGCTTTCTCCTCCGTGAGCTTGAAGTACCTCTGCAACTTGTCAATGATGCGCTCCTTTGATACCTGTTCCGCAATGCCGTCAAGCACTAAAACACGTATTCCTTCTTCTCTGCCTTCTTCTATTCCGTCCATCCTTCCATCATTATATACACATTGCCCCAGTCCTGTCACCCCGGATACCTCCTTCCACAGCTCCTCAGTCTCCGAGAAGTCAATATATTCCGATACAGTTTCAATAAAATCTGCCTTATGGGGGTACATTACCGTATTCAGGAAATGCAGCAGGTCGTAATTTTCTTCCCCCTTTTCACCATTATACACTATATTGCCAAGTTTGATAACCACCAAAGTCATTAAATCATAATTTTCTTTTGGTGTTTCCTTCAAACTTGTGTTTTGGGTATTGACTGTCTCGTAGACTGACACGCTGTATTGCTCATTTTTCGGGATGTTATCCCGACATATCCATATGCTGTAGCATTTCTCCAACTGCCCATAGTCCGTCTGCTCCGTCACAAGCGAGAGCTGCGACGAAAGTTTCCTTGCCAGATAATACATCCCCCTCTTTTCAACAGGATACGGCAGCGAATAGTCTTTCTGCGGTTCTATGTCTATATGCAGTTTCACTGTAATTCTCGATTTTGTCAACATCGGGTTCAGTGCCCGGAAATCGATGTCAAACTGAGTCACTTTCTCATTGAGCAGCTTATACTCTGTACTATCGCCCATTATGGCAGTATTTGTTCTGCCCGGGGACACCTCTGTATCTTCGCTAATTGAATCGACCTCTATAAAACCCATGATTTCCTTCTTGGAATATCCTTTATATTCCCTAACCGTACCCTGCAGGATAACCGAAAGAACTTCCTTACTGTGTAAAAGAAGCTTGCTCTGGGCATCCAGCCCCCGCATGTCTTCTGTAAGTTGGAATGAATTTAATGTTTCTATGCTTCCTTTGACTGTATCCATATAGCCTCCGTTTCGAATGTATGTTTATATATACTTTACACTCAAAACATATGTTTGTCAATACATACATAGCATCTTTCAACTTTTCCATCTATCACCGTTTAAGTATGAAATTTTCAAGGTGCATTGTCAGCTATTATGCCGCTAAATTCTTTATTTACTCCCGCGATACAAAAAACAATGACTTTATCTCAAATCATCATAAGTATTAGCTTGGCATCTTCCGCCTCCGCATAGAACAATTCTCATATATTCCACGCAGTTCGCTCCGCATAAAGCCGCGGTCCTGGCGTACAAGCAAAGCCTCTAAGACTCCTGATAACACCGTCTGGACAGTTCCCTGTCCGCTTATATCATAAACGCTGTTTCCTGCGATACGGCTTAGCCGTTAAAACAGTCCTCCTGTTCATTCTCAGGGCATACAGTTTTATCATTATTTCTTCATATTCATTTTCTTTTGTGCAGGTCAGTTTACATTTATGTTCTGCTTTTCCACGCTTTTCACAAGCCTCTCTATATTCCTAGCCGAATTAACTGCTATCGTACTGTGATACCCGCAAGTTGCACAGACAAAATCCGCTTTAACACGTTTCCCCTCACTTCCGCAGCTTGAACAGATACTCCCAGTCCCCTTAGAACTAATCTCTACCAGTTCCACCGCATTAAGCCGGCATTTAAAAGCAATCTGATCCCGTATATACCCCCGAAAACTTCTCGACATCTTACGGTTAAGCGGTTTGGAATAATTCTTCGCCCTATTTTTCACAATCGGTTTAGTAATCACAATTCTTTCGGGTTTCTCTTCACGGAACATACGATTCAATTCTGCATTGATAAAGTTCTGTGTTTTCTCGCGCATACGTCGTTTCTGTTCATCATATTTCACCCTGCCGAGATTATTTTCCTGAAGTTTTTCCAGCCATTTGTCCGGCATTTCCGTATTCTCTCCAGCCGTCCGTTCAGCTTTCTTTCGGTATGCGGCATAAATCCTGCCGCGTTCGTTATTTTTCTCCGAAAGCCGCTCCGTCTCTGGCGTGACCAGACTGCCCAGCTCTTTTCCATAGACATTTCCATTGGAAAGCGTCAGCATATCGCTATAGCCTATATAGGCATAAACCGTATTGGTGTAATCTCCCCTTTTCCGCGCCTCCACATTGACAGGAAATGTTATTCTTACATCATCTTCCCTAACGATTATCCTGAGCTGTCTGTCCGCTTCACCTATCCCTTTTACAGGGATAAAAACGCGCCTGCGCGGAGTTCTGCTTGTAAGATAAAGACCGTTTTCATCCGCCCGATAGCCGTTCGGCGATACCAGAAAGCAATCAGCTTTCTGCTGCTTTGGCGTTTTTAGGTGGCGCCTTACCAGCCTGCAGAGCAGATTGTTGAGCCTTTTGATGTCAAGCTCTATATCTTTTGTCTTGTCAGGCATTTCATATCGCTGACGATTCAATATTGCTGCAAATACACTGTTTATTTTTAAAACTGTCCTGAGGTACAGTCTGTCCTCTTCACTTAAATTTTCATTTTCATTGATAAGGCTGCGGAGTTTATTTTTCAGCATACTCCACATTCCCTTAATATCTCCGACTGCTTCTGAAATGGCAAGCTCATAATAAACTGTCGGCATATTGAGCTGCTGGCGGAGTCCACAGTAACGCATCTCATTTAAAATTCCATAAACCGGCGTCAGCCTGTTTACATATGCGATTCCTGAATATCGACCGTACACATAATTTTTTACTTTACAATAGTCTCGTGCGATTCCACGCAGGAATTCCATAGTCTCATCTGTGAGCGGTCTGCTGTAAAGTGCGGCAGTCTTGGTAATAACTTCTTCTGTTTTCATACATCCACATTCTGTATCATTATAGGCATTCCGCGTTTCCTGCAAAGCTGCACCACGCTGCTCGTATCACCATAATAGGCATCGCTTAAAACCACAGCGCGGTCAATGTCAGTACTGTCATCATAAATTCCCCAGCCTTCCTGCTTATATTTTTCAACAATACTGCTGTATTCCGCCCAAAGCTGCGGGCGCATGGCGCGGATAGTGGACTGTATCAATGGATGTGGACGCCATAAAAGCGCCACATCGCCTTTATGCTCCTTAAATATCACAAAGGCGCGTTTCATTTTGTCAAGCATCTTATCTCCATGATTTAAAAGCGCCCCAATGCTTGTATTATAAAAAATAATCTTTTTATTTGTTCCGTCAGATTTACTGATGATTTTCTGCCAGTCCTGCGGTATATCCAAATCCTCTTTCCTTATCCGCTGCACTCTCTCAAGTTTCGGCGAACCCGCACCACTGAACTTTTGTTCCAGATATTTTCTGTCCAGATGCTCTCCCGCAAAGCCGTTTACCTTTGCCGCTTTCAGGTACTCATTAACATAAATCTGCTTCATCTTTTCGGACTGGACTATCACCTTATCCGCATAGATAACGCCCGGGAGCCAGACAAAATGTTTCATAGATTCAATCGCTGCCTGATTGTCCGGCTCAATCTCGCCTAATACAAAATATGGAATATATACAAGCTTATCCGTATATTTTTTCAGATTACTTGAATAAAACCGCGGATGGACGCTTGTGACAAGATTGCAATTGTCATATCCATTATGGATGTAAATCTCATCCGGCAGACGTCCTTCAAAGTCATAAGCCTGCCAGTCCGTGACTTCAATGTCTTTAGGATACTGATTTCCTTCATAATGCATCTCTTTGAAACTGCGGTCAGAATTCAAATCATAATATGGTATAGGAACACAGTAGGCATCATATTCCGGATTGGCTTTCAATGCCAGATACACGCTTTCCAGCGAATCCCACATGCTTGCCTTATACGGGAAGAAAACAGCTTCTTTTTTGACAGGGATGTCATTTTTTACGATATTCTCAGCTTTTATAAGCTGTTTGTTCAGTACCTTGTATGCCTTATTAGGGCTGCAGCCGCCAGACTCCAGCGCCTCATATATGCCAAACACCGCCTCACAGTATTCTTCAAGGCATGAAACCGCTGTATGTCCCTCACCCTCAGACTGTTCAATGCCTGTGCCTGCCGCGACAGCGCTCTGCTGACATTCCGCCAATATATCATGTGTTTCCTGAATATCTCCTTTGTCAGCGGCATCTTTTGCTTTCTCATGCGCTGCTCTGAGCGTATTCAGGATTTCTAATATTTCCTGCTTCTGTTTTTTCCTCATACTGTTTCCATTTCCTGACAACAAGTATACGCTATATATTTTCTTCTATATATTGCTTGCTCAGATAGCTTATTCCGCAGATAATAATATTGGTATAAGCTTTTCTTTGGATGAATGTTCCATAAAACTGACCAGAATTTGTCAAAAATATATTTCACAGATTGTGAACGTCTGCGAAA
>CANQHZ010000004.1 GCA_947623805.1 uncultured Lachnospiraceae bacterium
GAACTGCGCACATAAAATCGGATCGTCAAAAATGATTTTTGCGGAACTGTCCCTGAGCTGTGTGTTGTCTTTGCTGGTTGCGCCTTTTTCTCTTTCTGCCAAATTAAATGTCCCCTCTTTCCGCATTGCTGTTTATGCATATACTTTGCTGATTTCATCTGCCTTGACTTGTCATTAGGCTTTCGCGGCACTTTCTGTTATGCAGCAAACTTGCGTTCTAATATAGGTTATCATGCAAACAAATGTTTGCCAACCATTTTCAAAGGGAAAAATATTTTCCTAATATAAAGTATGAAATTGTCAAGGTTCACACAAATGACGTTAATTACTTATTGCTATATCGTCATATTGAAGCTTTTCTGTTAAGATTCCTTTACTGTTCACCATATCATTTAGCTGTTCTCCCTTTATATACAAGTGATAATCGGAGTTTTCATTTATTCCGTTATTTATAATCTCATAATAGTCTTCTGCATAGAGTTCATGATTATATTCTGATTTTGGCGATAAAATAAACATTTGATTTATTGAATGTCTATTGTTATCACGACGGGTTATCACATAGTAATCTGAAAAAGTATATTGAAACGCGCATCTTAATATCTCGTCATCCAAATATATATTTTTCAACTCTTGATTTTCTGCACAGCTTATGATTTCGCGACATTCATCCATTATATTTTTTACATATCTGTCCTGCCTGAAAATGGAATTATAAGAATTCCAAAAGTAACACAGCAAAAACGCAGCAATATATACAGCAAGAAAAAATCTTCTCTTGTTTTTGAAATACGTCATGAGTACTCCAAAAAATAGTATGCCGAATAATCCCCAAAAGGCTATGCCTCCAGACAGAAATCCAATTGTCGTATAAGAGCCGCCCCTTATTGTCTGCTTTAAATTACAGAAATATGAAATGAGCATTAAATCAAGCGACCATGTAATTGTATCATTTATCCGCGTCGCTATTCTGCTTACAAAAAAACCATGGAAAAGAAAAAACAGCAGCCCGGAATATAAAATACAATTTTTAATCCATTTTTCTCTCCTGCACAGAAGAAAATATAAACCAATAAAACTGATACACACGCCTGCCCCGTCTAAATACCGAGTATATATCAGTTTGTCGCCTCTTTTTGCGACATCCATATCTGCCGCAGCAAACAAATCGTTAAAGAAAAAAAGACTGCCTAAAGCTAATGCTCCTAAGAAGCACAAAAGGGAGAAAAACACCAAAATAAATTCTTTTTTTGAATCCTTAAGAAATCTCCAAAAATGAATAATAACAAAAAAAGATATTACAATCCCTAATACTGATAGCCCTAAAGTACTGCTTGCATTGGCAAATATCCACCCTGCAAATTCTTCTCCTATAGTTTTCAGACCTGTCTCTGAAAAAAGATTCTTTATAAATCCCTTATTTATAATGCCTTTGCCTTCCCCTATCAGATTAGCTCCTGTTCCATATAAGTATTCTTTTAGTCTTGGAGCCATAAATAAATCAAGCATACATAAACCTATTGTTGCAGAAAGATAAGAAAACATACTAATACATTTTTCTTTTAACATAAACCGTATAAGCAAGACACATAATAATGATGCAATTAAAATGACAATGCCCCTGTTATGTACCATATAAGCATAGGTTTGTAATATACCAATCAATAATCCATAGAGCCTTTTTTCCTTTCTGCTGTTTTCTTTTTCCATAGCTTTCATAAAAAGCAGCATGATAAGCCAGGGAATCAACATAAGTATTGGCTCTGACCATGTATATTTACTGTTTAATGTGACTGCCGGAATTACTCCGATAAGTAAAGCAATTCCCCAACTGACTTTTTTGTTGACACAGTTTAAATACTTTGTTACTATTTGAAAAGCGCATACGGGTATCAAACTAATCAATAAAGAATTTATTAATAATAATACCCGATATAAAACAACGTTATTTTTGATCAGAACAATAAAAGGCAGATAAAATAACATTTGCCCATATTTATAGTAATAGCCATCCGCCATCAGGTAGCTGGTCCAATCATCGCCTCTTAATTTAAACCCCAAAGCCAGTGGATTAATACCATCGCCAAACGTCGGAGTGCTAAAAAGCGGTATTACCGTAATTTGAATAATTATATTTATTATATAAAGAAAAAAAACGGAATAAAAATCTATATTAATAGTATTTACACGCATATGCTGTGTCTTTGTTTTATAGCCCACATTAATCTCCCTTTTTTCTGCCAATATATTTTATCAAATATCCTGCTAGAAATGACAGAAAATCTCCTGCCACAACACATAATCTTAATAACACTGCTGCTAATATAATTTTTTCTTTTTGGCATTTTTGTTCCAACAGCCATACAAGAACGACTTCCCGAATCCCTATGCCTCCTGGCGCCCCGGGAACCAAATACCCTGCCAACCATGATAATGCATTAGCTGATGCGACATCTGAGTATGGAAGACCGACTCCTAACAATACATTAAATATTATAAATAATATAAATGCTGAAACAAAAAAAATAACGCCATAAAGAACGATTGCCTTTATTATGATAGTTATAGAGCGAATTGACATATATTTCTTTAATTTTTTACCAAATTTTATTTTAATTAAATAGGCAGCTGCTATGCAGCCCGCAAACATGAATACTATTACTGCCATTGTATATCTATGTAATCCATAATCAGTCCACAATTTTTCAAATACATTGCAAGTATTTTCCAGTGATATCATTGCTGCGAATATTACAGTGCCGAATAAAAGACTGACTAATTCCATGACAGTAGCCATTAGAATATTTTTATGTCCGATATTCAATTTATCGCCTAACAAGTTTCTGCTGACATATTGAATAACGTTTCCCGGCAGATATTTTGCAATATTGGATTTTAAATATACAAAAATAATCTCCCCAGCAGGAAGTTTATCACCTGTCAGTAAATCAAGATAAATCTTCCATATATAGGCATTCATACTATTATATAAAACCACAAAAGAAGATAATCCCAATAATCTAAGAACAATTACATATGGCTTTTCTGAAAAATCCCATTTGAAGTCCAACTGATACAAACTACGCAATACAAAAAACAAACTCAGTATAACTAATATCCTTCCAACCCATGTAAAAAGCTTTTTCATTGTCTTTGCATTTTCATTCACCCATCATCGCTCCATTCCCCGTATATAATTAAATTAGAGGTGATACCTAATGTTCTAATACGTTTTTGCTTAATACATACCCCCCCCCCTATTGGAAATAGATTTCTAAATTCTTTCATAGTCAGTAAATTTAAGATTTTTTCATCAGCAAGACTTGATTTTCCTAATAACACCAATATCTTTCTGAATATTTTAGCCGGAAGCCAGTGAACAAATGGAAGCGCAGAGTGTGGCTCTACAGGAAACCATCTATTAGGTGTTGTAAAGAAAAATTTTTTTCCAACTCTACAATATTCATGGATAAATGCTTTCTGTTGCTCCCTTGTACCGGTATGTTCTACAACTGCGTTGCAAAAAACTATATCATACTCTTTATCTTTGAAAGGTGTATTATATGGTTCTGTCAACACAAAAGTTAATCCCTTATATAGTTTTTCAAGATTTTTACCGCTTGCCTCAATACTGGTTGCTGTAATCTTATCCGTATAAGGGTAAACTTGTTCAAAATAATTATTTGTCAAAGTTTTAGCTCCTACAATCCCCTTCGCCGGCGTTATCCCTGCATCTAAAATCTTATTTTGCCTTTGAGGGTTCATACATTCTAAAAATGTTTTATATATTTTTTTCCTTGCATGAAGTACAAAATGCGCTTTTATTTCAGATATAATATTTGCCTTTTTAAAACCATCATATTTGATAGCATCTACAGTATCTTCTTTCATAATTTCCTGCATATTTAAATTACTCCTGTTTTTCTGCAATAGTATAGTTTATATGCGCATATACTGTTTTTATAAACTTAGGAAATGGCAACTTTTCAACGACATAAACACATTTCATCCAAAATGGGAATTTATTTTTTCTCAGCATATCTACATATGGCGCTTCCCAGTCCATGTCATTATAATCTAAATTCATCCGATGTAGGCGAACATCACGAAATCCTAAAGAGTCCGGCCAAACAGGACAATCTACAAAACCTGTTTCAATCACCTTTAAGCCATGCTCTCGCAATTTTTTTTTGATAAAATGACGGTTCATATATTGGATATCTCCATGCGTCCACTCTATTCCGGTTTTTTTATGGACTAATCTATGTATTGGAAAACCGACATTTCCTGAATTTACGGAAAAAATGGCTACATACTTTTTGCTGATACGTTTCATTTCCTCAATAAAATCATCTGGTTGTTCGCAAGTTGGCATAAACGCAAAATTCCACACAAAGTCAAAAGCATTTTCCAACAATCCTGTATTATATATATTTATACCATCAATCCATTTGACTTTTTCTCCCGCCCCGATTTTTTCCCATTCTTTCATATATTTTCTGTTTCCGTTTATCAAAGTAATTGTTTGGACAGCTTTAGCAAATCCCATGGAATATATTGATGGCATAGCCTTAGAGCCATGTGCAGGCAATTCAAGCACCGATTTAATTTTGTATTTCTCTGCCAGCTTATTCAACTTTTTCCCGACAGAAAACCTCTCATAATTAACCCCAAAAACTTCTACTTCTTTCCCCATATTATTTGTACTCCTTATAAATATCCGTTTTTCCTTGCCCATTTTATTGATAATTTAATGCCTTCTTCAAGACTTATTTTAGGACTGTATCCCAGTATGCTTTCAGCTTTTTCTATATTACATGAATGATCCTTAGCAAAAAAATCAATTCTTCCTTTATTCACGAATCCTGCTTTTTTGAATATTTTTTTACTAATACTGTCAACAATATTTGCAATAAATACAGATAACCCATAACCTATATTGATTTGAATCAGTCTGCTTCCTACCGTTTTGGCAATGCATTCCAGATATTCTTTAGCTGTGCATTCTTCACCGCCTAAATTAAAAATTTCATTATATGCCTTTTCATTTAATATTGACAAGACAAAGCCGTCTACAATGTCGGAAACATATGTAGGCTGAATATAAGCGTTTCCATTTGTAGTCAATACAAAATGCTTCTTTTTTATGCTGCGGTATAGTGCTGTACGCCGCACATCTTCTTTCCCATATACATACGCCGGGCGTAGTATAGTATATGGAATTTTTCCTTCACAGATATTGATTACGCCCAATTCTGCAAGCATTTTTGTTTCTGAATATTCATTTGTCGGCATATATGGCTCATTTTCTTTGGTGCTGCGCCCGCCAAGACCAACTACAAATGGCGCACTGCAGAGAATAAACTGCTTTACATTATATTTTACCGAAAGCTTAGCCAGTTTAGCTGTTGCAAGGTAATTTACATTGTAGTAATAGCTATAAGGAATGCCGTAGTGTCCTAGCTGAGCCGCCATATGTATTACTACGTCTATTCCTTTCATTTTTTCGCCGAGCTTTTCTATTTCCTGCAAGTCTAATACAATATTTTCGACATTCTTTGTAAACATCCCCTCAGGGATTTTATTTCTGGAAACGCAGATTACATTAAGATTGTCATCCAGCAAACGCTCTACAAGATTTTTCCCAATAAACCCAGTAGCTCCTGTAACTAAAATATTCAAAATCACACCCCCCGAAAATTTTAGATATTTAAATGCCTTTTGGCATTACTGTTAATTTTTCCTATAACGCAAAATAAAAAATCCCAATTCAAAGCTTCCATTGTGCCATTCACAATTTCATACTTTAAATCAGGATTTTTATGCGTATTCTGCCTAAACAACCGTTTCTATTTTCCCAACAGCTTATTCAATTTTCTATCGAAAGTCTTGATTTCATATCCCTTTACCTTATGATACGCATATAATATACAGTCGGGAAAATCCAGATTCTGTTCTGCATATGTTCTGATGCCAAGTCTCAGCACGCTGGGTTCCGGAGTAGTGACCTCAGCCAATAATTCAATCAGGCACTGGCTGATTTCCGTCCTGTCAATATGATATACACCCCTTAATACATATACCACTTCCGCAAAAATTTCTATATTTACCTGAACATCATTATTTTTAATGGCTGTTTCTGCTTCTGATGCCATCTGTTCATCATCATTCAGCAGATACCGTAAAACGATGTTTGCATCAAGCATTACCATATTTTTCCGCCACCGCCTTCTCCCACGCTGATGCTTCCTGCTCTCTCAGGCTTGTATCCGCATATTTTGCCAGCATTCCTCTTACAGTCTGTGGCTTTTTTTCATTGGGGGGCTCATCGACAAACTCATCCAATATGGTGATTATCAGCTTTTGGTTTTTTTGTGCCTGAATCCTCCCTATCGTTTTTACGCTTTCTCCATCATAATAACCTTCCAACGCCAGCATATATTCACCCACCTATACGTTTTTCAATCTGTACCGCTATATTATATCACTATAAATATTATATGGCAAACAAAACCTTTATTTATGCAGTATGGTTAAAAATGCTGATTTAAAGTATGAAATTGTCAAGGTTCAATTGTAAAACATACAGACAATCATTATTTCTTCAAGCTAAACTGCACAGCCTTCACCCCTGCCTTAACCAGCGTCGGAAAATGAAGCAGTTCGTTGCTGTATGCCATGTTCGCAAGCGGGCAGGCGCAGTTTTCATTCCTTATGTACCTGCGTACTTCCTCTGCTCTTTCTGAATGCCACAGCTTTTGAAAATCATAACCATAGTCCCTCAGGTTGCCCATTTCCTGTTCATATCCAAGCACGCAGCAGGGCCATACGCCGCCGTCATAATTTATGTGCACATTTGATACCCCCGCATAGCAGGGTATCACCTGGCGTTTTTCCTCAAGTATTCTTCCCGCCAAATCATAATAAACTACTCGCATTGCCTCTGTAGTTTTTGCAAGCGACTTCTTTTTGCCGATGTTCTCCTCGATTTTTCTTGCAAAATCCTTCATAAGCCGCTGATAAACCTCTGCGGGCGGCGTAATAGGATCGCTCTTGTTAAAAAACTCTGCGCGGCATTCTGCCACCTCATTACGGTAGCTCTCAACTCCGAGTGAATGTACAAAGTCTTCAATCTCATCAAGCTCATTGATATTGAAATTTGAAACAACAGTGCCAAGCTCAAGGTGAAAGTTATCGTATTTTTCTTCCAGCTTTTTCAGCCCTTCAACAGTCTTTATCAGACACTCAAAATTGCCCCTGACACCCCTAATTTCATCATGCTTTTCGCCAACGCCGTCTATGGAAGGCTTTACGGTAAAAGGCACCGTCGGGTCATAGGCTTGAATAATCTTTAAAATCTTTTCTGTGTCCTCAATGATACGTTCAGTCAAAATTGCATTTGTCGGCGTATGTATTACCCTTGGCTTAAGATAGTTGCATGCCAACTCTACAATCTGCGGAAGGTCTTTTCTTAAAAAAGGCTCTCCGCCGCTGATATTAAAAAAATAAACCGGATTAACAGACTGGAATATTTTTTCTATTTCTTCCAATGTCATATCTTTTTGGCTTCTTGATGGATCCTGACAAAACATTGCGCCTATCTGGCAGGTTTTGCATTTTGACTGACAGGCTGCCGTAACGGAATACGTCACAGTCATTGGATCAAACTTTTTCCTTCCAAACCATCGGTACATTTTGTAGTCAAACAGATACGGGGACAGCTTGGTAAATAAATCGCTTTTTTTCATATAATTTCACTTATGGCTATGCCATGTTCCCTTCTGCGTTTTTATCTTGTCAGGAATACTTTCCCGTCCTTTACCCGTCCGCGCCAGTAGTCCAGCAGGTCGTGCATTGTCGTTTCAAAGCTTATCTCAGGCTCCCAACCTGTGTGTTCCTTGAATTTCCTGCAGTCCGGCACCTGAAGGTCTGCATCGATGGGGCGGAGTCTCTCCGGATCAGTTACAATCTCTATCTCATCCTTTTTTGTGGAATAGGAGATTAAAGTCCTAAGGGTATCGCCTACCTCACATGTATAAGAACCGCCTATATTGTAGTATTCTCCTGCAACAGGATTGACTGTTACCAGCATATAATACGCCCGGACGGCATCTCTTACATCCGCGTATGTACGCAGGGATTTCAGGTTCCCTACCATTATCTTCGGCTCTATCAGCCCTGCCTCAATCATTGCAATCTGCTTGGCAAATGTTGATTCATGAAATACATCCCCCCTGCGCGGTCCAGTATGTGTGAACATTCTGGTGGTAATGACTGTCATCCCGTATGCCTCCGCATAATATCTTCCTAATAAATCCGTCCCTACCTTTGAGATTGCATATGGGGATGCCGGATGAAACGGACATTCCTCATGAATCCCGTCTTTTGGCTTTTTTTCCGCAGGTATCTTGCCAAAAACTTCAGAGGAAGCGCATACATGCACTGTGGTCTGGTAGGAAGCATCTGCTTTCATTTCAAGCCGGATAGCCTCCAAAAGCCGACATGTTCCCAAAATATTTGTATTTAAAGTATCTATAGGCGCAGTAAAACTAGTGAGCGGATAACTCTGGGCTGCCAGATGAAAGACATAATCAGGCTTCGCCTTGTGGATAACGTTAATCAAAGACATTTCATCATTCAGATCCGCATACTCAAAAAAGACCCTGTCCTTTTTATTTACACGTTCCAGTAAATGCTCAACGTTATCCAGCGGACTTCTCCACCTGCATACGCCATATACCTCCCAGTCAGTGTTCTCCAAAAGGAAGTCAGCCATGTGCGAGCCTACCATTCCTGTGATTCCTGTTATTAATGCTCTTTTGCTCATAATTGAATATTCTCCAGTTCCTTCATAATTTTTTCCGTAAAACTGCCGCTGTCTATTATTTTATATTTGTCAAGATAAAGACTTTTCATCTGCGTAATTGCTGGTCTGTTCTGATAAAATTCGCCGTTCGGCTTGGAAATGGAATATAACAGCCGTCCCCCCGTCATTCGGTTCAGCTCGTCCGCAATTCTAACCCTGCTCACCAGTTCCGTTCCAGCCACATTTAATACAAAATCTTCATATTCCTTCCAATGGTGCAGAAACCAAAGGACTACCGCTGTCACATCACTTACAGTGACACAATTGCGGTAAAAAGGGTGAAATATATCCGCAACTTTTCCATTCTTAATGCAATCAAGACAATAAGAAACAAACTTATCCTTTGCGGACACTACATAAGAAAGGCGGATCGCCTTAAAATGTGTATCAGTCTTAAACTCATCCTCAACGCTTTTTTTCATGCGCCCATAGGGCGTTTCTGCATGTGTATCCGATTTCTCTGTGTAGACTTGTCCTGGGATATCCCCATATACAGCATCGCTTGAGAAAAACAGGACATTGCAGCCTCTTTTGATTGCTTCCCCGATGAAGTACTTTGTACCGATGACGTTAATAGTCTGGCAGAGTTCAAATTCATTGGCGCATCTGTCGGGGCTTGAGATTGCCGCCGTAAAAATTATGTAATCAGTCTTATCCAAGGTGGCATAGTCAAACTGTTCCGAATGCTCTAAGTTTAAAAAAACATCTGCCTCCGAATATTGGTCAATTTTAAGAATCTGCTCTACATCCTTGTCTTTTGCAAGCGCCCTAATAAGAAATCCTGAAATATAGCCCCCGCTTCCCACAACAGCAACTTTCATATCTTACCACCCTAATAATTCTTCTATTTTTTCCCTCATGCGTTCCCAGTCAAACTGATACGCCTCTTTGCGTACATGTTCACACATTTCCGCCTCGCGGTTTTGGGAATAAAAGTCAATCACCGCGTCAGCAATCTGCTCCGGTCTTCCCGCTTCTACGATGTAACCGGTCTTTCTGTCCTGCACAACATCAGGCAGCCCTCCAACATTTGTTACAATGACCGGCTTTTCAAATCCATATGCAATCTGCACTATACCGCTTTGTGTCGCAGAAATATAGGGCAGCACTACAATATCTGAAGCTGCAAAATACTTTTCAACTTCATTATCCGAAACATATTTGTCTATCAGTTCTACGCAGTCATCAATCCGGAGTTCCCTGATAAGGTGTAGATATTCTTCCTTGTCATCCGCGAAAGCCCCTACTACCATTAAATTGATATCCTGCAAATATTCGCGTATCTTCGGCAGCGCCATAAGCAGGTATTTTAGTCCTTTATATTCACGCACAAAACCAAAGAAAAGCATCTGTTTTGCATCCTGTTTTTTTTGCAGTTCCACGCGCGCCTGTTCCTTTGTAATGTTCCTTTGCCTGAAAACATTAAAAATAGGAATGGGATTTCGGGCATATACGGCATCAGGCATTACCTGCATAAGTTCTTCCCCATCGCTTTGCGAATGGACAATAAAATAATTTCCCATCTTAAGTACACGCTTTGTCAGAAAACGGTCTAACGGAAATCTCTCATGCGGAAAAACATTATGGCAAATGAACAGTTTTGGCATCTGCCTGCCCAATACTTTCCCTAAAATTTCATAGCACGGCGCAAAATATGGATGCCACCATTGCAGAATTACGAGATCTGGCTTATGCTTTTTTATCCTGAGCGCCACGTTAATAATGTTAAATGGATTAGCCGTATTGAGTAAAAATTGGGCTTCATCTACTTTAAACAGGTCGCTTTTAAAATCCTTCTGCTCCTTTTTAAACAGAAGCTTGGGGTACTGCATCTTATAAGATATTAGTTCTACATCATGTCTTTTACTGAGTGTCCTGTATAATAAGCTGGTATTATGCGCAATCCCGCCTTTGTATGGATATACCGGTCCGATCAGCGCAATTTTTTTCTTTTCTGTCTCCACGCCAAAAACTCCCAATGAAAAGTATTCTATGTCATCTGACAATTGCATACTTTGCATTGGGAGTTTTCCCTTTATATTTTATTTTGTTCAATTTTTATTATTTTGTATTTTTAAATATTGTTTTCGCTATCCCCTTTACCCTATACGACATTCCTTCCCGCGGAATGCAAACCCATACTTGTGTATCCTTTTAGGCGTTATCCCCTTAGCCTCAAGCGAGGCGACGTAGCATTTCTCCTCTATCTGGCTTAGTGCATTTTTCACCGTGTCGTCAAGTGTCTTTTCATCATCAGGATCATAGACTTTAAATTCTATGATTATCGCATCATCCTTCTCATTCAGCGGTTCAAGCATCACGTCATACCGTCCGAATCCGCTCTCGCGGTTCGAGGTGATGGAATACCTGTCCGCAAGGTCTACCATAAGCCCCAGCACGAAGCCATGGTAGAAGCGTTCGGGCTCTGAATATTCGGAAGGCTTGTTCCCCGCGTCAAAGCTGCTGAAGGTGGCAAGGGCAACCTTATTCATATAGCGGTTCATGGCCTTTTTATCGTTTATCAGCAGGGCCTTGATAAAGTCGTTATAGTCTGTTTCCGAGCTTTCTGAAAACCATCCCTTTACCATATCTGAGAACATAATTTCCACTTCCATATTAGTAAGGCGCATGGTATATAAGTTCTTTTTGTGTTCCCCAATTTGGACAAGTCTGTCAAGCCTGAGATACCCTGTCGCCAGCAGCAGGCTCCATACAGCGCTTGCATTTCCAGTAAGTTGATTAAATACAACCTGCTCATCAATTTCAGCATTAAAGCTTTTGCCGCTTAAAAGTTCTTCCATAGTCTGCTTAATTATAGGGCTGCCTTTTTTGACCAAAACATTTACAAGCTCATTGCCGCTTGTATTTGACCAATACGCGTCATAACGACCGCCGCTGTTGATAAATGATAAGATAGACCAGGGATTGTAGATATCTGTATGAGCGCCAAAGGTAAAGCCGTCATACCACTTTTTTACATTTGCTTTCTCCATCCCCAGCCCATTTCTGTCAAGCGCCGAAAAAACATCCTCCTCTGACAGTCCAAAACATGATGCATATTTATCGGATGTTGTCGTAATTACCGCCAGATTGTTCAGCCCCGAAAAGATGCTCTCCTTTGAAATCCTTGTGATGCCTGTAATTATTCCGCGGAATATATGGTCGTTTGTCTTAAAGGTGGAATTGAACAGCCCCCTGAAAAACTCCACTGCCTCATCCCAGTAGCCTGACAGCCACGCTTCCTGCATCGGCGTGTCATATTCGTCAAGCAGAATAATGACATCCCTGCCATAATAACGGTGCAGAAAATCAGAGATGGCATTAACGGCTCCTGCCGCGACTTCATCGCGCATGCCGGGGCATATCTGCTCATAATAGCGTTTTTCATTCGGACTCAGCAGGTCGCCTTCCAGCAGGTATCTGTGCTGCTCATATAATCTGGCAATTATTTCCGTTATCTTATACTCCATCTTCTCATAATTCACTGCTTTAATATTAGCGAAGCTCAGAAATATCACAGGGAACGTCCCCTGAAGATGCCTGTACTTATATGTCCCGTCAGCATTTTTCGCTTCCCATACCGCTTTACCCTCAAACAGGCTTCCCTTCCCCGCATATTTATTGGAAAAGAAGCACTCAACCGTGCTGAGGTTGAGCGTCTTCCCAAACCTACGCGGCCTCGTTATCAGCGTCACCTTATCCTTGTATTCCCACCATTCGCTTATGAACCCCGTCTTGTCTATATAAAATATGTTTTCCGTTATGACTTCCTCATAATTCTGGTATCCTAAAGCCGGTATCTGCTGCATATATCCTTCCCTCCCCGCCATTAATGAAACCGTTTTTTTACCCCACAATCCCATTATAGCCGCTCATCCCGCTTTTCACAACATTTTTTTCCTAATGCAAAGTATGCAGTTGTCAAGGTGCCGTACTTTAATTAAACAATCTATATAAAGCCTTCCGGCTATATAGCAGAGCTGTTCCGCCCATCCTCGTGTTGCTGCATTTCACCCACAACCCTGTAGGTCCTCACAGCCTCTTTCTCAACCTTCTGCTGCAGGTACAGCGCATCATATTCCGTCCTGCGCACATGGTACTGCGTATCCTCTAGCAGCCTCCTGTTTGCCGCAAGCGTGTCAGCCATGAGCCCTATAATAAAAGTCAAAAATCCGATAATCAGCAGCATGCACGCCAGTATCAGCGACTGTATATGCCCCGCCGAAGTCCCCTTAAACACAAACCAGAAATACCTAAGTATGTACCCAACCCCCAGAGCCATGGGCGGCATCATCAGGAAAGTAAAACACTTAAGCGGCTTGTACATCATATACGCCCGCAGTATCGTCACCACCGACTTCTTGACATACCCCCATATGCTCTTAAACAGCCTAGACGGCCGCAGCTCAGGGTTTGTCCTCACGGGGACACTTGTAATCCCGAGCTTTTCACATATACAAAATAAAAAATTCCCTGCAAATAAAAAGGCCATTTCCACAAAAAACAATAAACAAAATGCTATAATAAATATGTAAAAAATAACATTTGTCAGCTAAAACAAAGCAAAAAGGAGAGAAAAGCACATGGGAAAATCATTAAAAGGAAAAGAACTAGGCAGGGGCATAACCCAGCGGAAGGATAAGCTTTATCAGGCGCGCTTTACGGACAGCTCTGGAAAGACAAAGACTATCTACGCCAAAACATACAAAGAAATACTTCAAACAATAGAAGACCAAACTTCGCCCGCCAATCCGTCACCTGAGCAGCCTTTAGAAGCGCAGCCGCCCGAGAGCCAGACTGATAAATCACTGTCAGCATTAATTCAAGCCGTACAAGCCAAGGCTTTTTCAGGGCAGGACATCACATTGAATGACTGGTATGAAATTTGGATAAATACCTGCAAAAAGAACTGCAGGGACACAACGCTGAGAACATATTCCCTTCAATATAACCGTCTGCGCGATACCATAGGCGCTTTGAGCCTGCCAAGCCTAAATCCTATATTGCTGCAGACAGTATTCAACAATTTAAAAAGCGACGCGTCAAGAAATGCCTGCAAGAAGCTCCTTGTGGACATATTAAATTGCGCAATGGAGGCTGATCTGATATCCAAAAATCCTGCGCTTAACATAAAAACTAAAATTGACAATATAGATAAACCTGAAAAAAGAGTTTTAACGGAAGAAGAAATACAGCTCTTATACAAAACATCAAGAAACGACAGGCTGTATCCGTTTTTTGCAGTTGCGTTAAACACGGGTATGCGTATAGGCGAAATAATCGGCTTGACTTGGGACTGCGTGGATTTTGAAAACAGCATAATTAAAGTTGAAAAAACCTTATGCTACCTTCCAAACAACGGAAACGGCATATATGAGTTTCACCCGCCTAAAACCAAGGCAGGGAGGAGAGTGATTCCGATGACAAAACAGGCAAAAGAAGCATTGCAGGAGCAGAGAAAATGGCAGAGCGGCAATATATCAGGCATAACGCCGCTTAAAGGCTTTGAAAAGCTTGTATTCACCAGCAAAACCAATCGCCCGCTGCACGCGGCAAACATACAGGACTCCATTAAATTTTTAATTAAAAAAATCAATAAGCAGAATCCTGAAATCAATTTTAAACCATTCACCCCCCACTGTCTACGTCACACCTTCGCCACAAACTGCATAGCCAAAGGCATGCGTCCCAAAACCTTGCAAAAGTTGCTCGGACACAATTCACTTCAGATGACAATGGATTTGTACTGCCATGTACTTGAAGATACGCTGAAAGAGGAGATGGCAATGATAGCGGAAATGGACTAAAAAACTCTTTATTAAACCAATCATTTGTGCTACAATAAACTAAGCTATGTAAAAACTCATACACAAACCATCAATTTAAGCAATCAAAACAAATGGAGCATCCCGCAAATGGAAACCCAAATAATTACTATAAATAAATCAGACACTGCCTCATCTATTCGGGAAAAGCTTTTTCAGGCAGGCAAAATCATAAGGCAGGGCGGACTTGTGGCATTTCCCACGGAAACGGTATATGGATTGGGCGGCGACGCGCTAAATCCCGATGCCGCGCAAAAGATATATGCCGCAAAGGGAAGACCGAGTGATAACCCACTTATAGTACATATATCGCAGATAGACAGTCTTGACAGTCTTGTAAGCGCCATACCCGACAAGGCAAAAAAACTTGCCAAGGCATTTTGGCCCGGACCGCTTACAATGATAATGAATAAATCAGATATAGTTCCTTCTCAGACCACAGGAGGGCTCGATACAGTAGCAGTAAGGATGCCCTCGCACCCTGTCGCGCTTGAGTTTATAAAGCAGGCGGGAGGATATGTAGCCGCGCCAAGCGCAAACCTTTCAGGCAAACCAAGTCCCACAACGGCAAAGTACGTGATACAGGATATGGATGGCAGAGTAGACATGATAATCGCGGCTGATGACAGCGAAGAAATAATAGGACTTGAATCCACTATAGTCGACATGACCTCGGACATACCGGCAATACTCCGTCCGGGCTATATCACGCAGGCAATGATTTCACGCGAGATAGGTGCGACTGACATAGATGTCACAATTTTTGACGCGGACTCAGGCAAAGCACCAAAGGCGCCCGGAATGAAATATCGCCATTACGCGCCCAGAGGCGAACTCGTGCTTGTTGAGGGCAGACCTGATGACGTAGTGGCATATATAAATGCACAGGTACGTTTTCACAAGGAGAGAGGCGAGAAGACAGGTGTTATAGGGACTGACACTCTTGTCACAAAATATGACGCGGACATAGTAAAAAACGCGGGAAGCAGGGATGAGCCCGTTATGGCCGCAAGCAGGCTCTACACTTTCTTGCGTGAATTTGACGATGAAAACGTTGAATTTATGTACTCTGAATCATTCAAAAATGAAGGACTTGAACAGGCAATCATGAACCGCCTGCTAAAAGCGGCAGGCCACAAAATCATAAAGGTATAGGAGGAAAAGTATATGATAGCGATAGGAAGCGATCACGGTGGATATGATTTGAAAATGAGGATAATCAAATACCTGCAGCAAAACAACATCGAATACAAAGATTTTGGTTGCTATTCTAAAGAGTCCTGCGATTATCCCATATTTGGTAAAGCAGTAGCGAAAGCGGTAGCGGCTGGCGAGTGTGAAAAAGGCATTGTCGTCTGCACTACTGGCATCGGCATATCCATTGCGGCAAACAAGGTAAAGGGCGTAAGATGCGCTTTGTGCGGCGATACGTATTCCGCGAAAATGACGAGACTTCACAACGATGCCAACGTACTTGCGCTGGGCGGTGAGATAGTAGGCGGAAATCTTGCACTTGACATAGTTGAAACATTCTTAAATACTGAATTTTCGGGCGAGGAGAAGCACGTAAGGCGCGTTAATTTATTGAACGCAGAGTAGCGCGGCGCTTTCGGCGCTGCTTAGCCGCGCAAGGCGGCAGGAAAGGTTGGTGTGTATGTCAAAAGTAGTAATAATGGACCACCCGCTGATACAGCACAAAATTGGATATATCAGGCGTATAGACACAGGCACAAAGGATTTCAGGCAGACAATAAGTGAGATAGCAAGCCTTATATGCTATGAGGCGACAAGAGATTTAAAGCTTTCGGACGTAGAGATAGAGACACCCATATGCAAAACCACAGTCAAAGAGCTTGCGGGCAAAAAGCTTGCCGTAGTGCCGATTTTACGCGCGGGGCTTGGCATGGTGGACGGTATGCTGCAGCTTATTCCTGCGGCAAAGGTAGGTCATATCGGTCTTTACCGCGACCCTAAGACGCTAGAGCCTGTAGAATACTACTGCAAGCTTCCCGAGGATTGTGACCAACGCGAGGTGTTTGTGGTAGACCCGATGCTTGCGACTGGCGGCTCGTCGTCAGCGGCAATCAGAATGTTAAAGGAAAAGGGCTGCAAGAGCATACATTTTATGTGCATAATAGCGGCGCCCGAGGGGATAGCGCGTATGCAGAAGGACCACCCCGATGTGGACATATATATCGGCGCGCTGGACGAAAAGCTAAACGACCACGGATATATTGTCCCTGGGCTTGGTGATGCGGGCGACAGGATATTTGGGACAAAGTAATAGGGGGATTAACTTATGAGGGCGGTTTGTAAGCGGCTGTTGGCCTTGCTTATGACGACGGCGGTATTTCTATGTGCGGTTGTGGGCACTATTCCTCTTAATGCTCATGCGGAAACTACGCTTGAACGCCTGCAGAAGGCAAAGGAGGAAAAGGAAAAGACAGAGGACGCTATGGAAAGCACACAGGGACACAGGGATTCGCTGAAAATAGCGCAGGATTCGCTTTTGGGTGAACTTAGCAGTTTAAATGATGAACTCGCCAATGTGAGCACGAACCTTGAATTGATAGAAGCGGATATAGACAGCAAAGAGCAGGAAATTTCCCAAACACAGTCGGAGCTTGAACAGGCGATTGAAAAAGAGGAAACGCAGTATGCCAATATGAAGCTCAGGGTAAAAATGATGTATGAGCGCAGCCTCAATGGGGGTGACTTAGATATACTGCTGTCCTCAAAGAGCTTTTCCGATTTTTTGAACAAAAGCGAGTACATAGCGCAGATAAATGAATACGACCAAAAAATGCTCGCTCAATATGAGGAGAGCCGAAAAACGGTTGAAGAAACTAAGGCGCGGCTTGAAACAGAGCTTGACGAGCTCAATTCTCTCAAAGAGGATGCGGCGGCAGAGCAGAGCCGCGTATCAGGGCTTGTAAAAAAGACTTCGGACAGCGTGGCGAATTACAAGTCACAGATAGCTGATGCCGAGGCGACGATTGACACGCTTGAAGACATGATTGACGCGCAGGAGGCAAGTATTGCGGCTCTCCAAAAGCAGTATGAGGAGGAGCTTGCGCTTTCACGGCTTGCAGCTCAGTCGGCGTGGCGCGATATATCAAGCGTGACTTTTGAGGAAGGAGACCGTAAGCTGCTTGCCAATCTGATTTATTGTGAGGCCGGTGCGGAGCCGTATACAGGACAAGTGGCAGTAGGAGCAGTGGTTGTCAATAGAGTGCTGAGCTCGCGCTATCCTGATACTATTGTGGGAGTTATTTACCAGAACAGACAGTTTTCGCCGGTTGCGAGCGGACGGCTTGCACTTGCGCTTGCAAATGATTCTGCTACGGCAAACTGCTACAAGGCAGCAGACGAGGCAATGAGCGGCGTCACAAACGTAGGACAGTGCGTATACTTCAGAACTCCGATACCAGGACTTGAAGGCATAAGGATAGGCGGACATATCTTCTACTAATATGAGAAGGGATTTGATGTACAATGAGCTACAGGATAGGAATTTTAGGTAAAGATTCTGCATATATAAAGCGGCTTGCCGATTTTTTGGACAGCCATTACAGCGATAATCTTACAGCAGACTGGAGCGCGGAAGGGGCAGAAGGGCTTGATTTTGGCAGCGTGAAATATGACGCGATTCTCATAAGCGATGATTTAAAACCTGCCGATGAAAAAAAGCTGCCCAATATAACAAAGGCATATCTGGTGTCAAAGGCATCTGAGGGCAGACAGCCGCAAATTCTTAAATACCAGCGCCTTGAGGAAATTTATAAGCAGATAATGGAAATTTGTGCGAGCAAAGTCAATGAAAATTTGCATCAGTCGCAGTCAGATGAAACTGACGGCGAAACGGATGATATGCAGGAGAGTGAATACATACAGGGGCGTTTTGACGGGCTTGAATTTTCTAAAGAGCGCATAAGGGAGAAAGCTTATAGCGTGCTTGACTACTCAGGCGGCAGCATTGGCGAGCCTAATGATTTGGAAACAGGCATGCTCGAAAACAACAGTATAAACGGAATCGCAGGTTTTTCAAAGAAAAATGGAAAGCTATACTATGACATAACGGGAAAGCAGCCGCTCACATATTTTGTCACGAAAAACGACAACCCGGAAGGAAAGGCAAAGCTTATCAGGATTTTTTCAAATATTCTTAATGCCATGGGCAATCTCGAGGAATATATGCTCGACTGGCAGAAACTTATCATGAGGGCTGACGAGATTTTTGTGGACAGAAAGACGCTTGAAGTGTCGCTTTTATACTATCCGTTTGATATGGAGGATAATAAGGAATGCGGCATATATGAGCAGCTTGAGGAGATAATTTCCGTGTGCGAGGGGCTCATGGAGGCGATTAGTGACGCGCAAGGACAGGATGATAAAGGCACGGAAGTGTTTGATGAGCTTCAGGAAGCGGCTGAGGACAGCTCTCGTGCAAAAAAGCAGACCGTGGATTTTGAAGATGCCAAAAAAGTAGCGTATCTTGTCAGAAAGCGGACAAACGAGAAAATCATGATAAACCGCAGTATCTTTAAGTTGGGAAAGGACGAGGACTATGTAGATTATTGCATAAAGGATAATCCCACTGTCAGCAGGAACCATGCGGATATTGCCAAAAAGTCGGACGGTTTTTACGCTGTTGATAAGGGCTCGCGCAATCATACATTTGTGAACGGCAAGAAACTTGACAAGCAGCAGTATGTAAAGCTTGAAGACGGCGATTTGCTGCAGATTGCCGATGAGGTGTTTGTATTTAATATTAAGTAGTGTATTTATGCGTGAAAAGGGAATTAAAATATGGAATTACATTATACAGTGGCGGCGCAGACAGACGTAGGCACAACCAAAAGTGTGAATCAGGACAGCCTTACCGTGAAAGTGGCAAACACCCCGAACGGAGAGGCAGCGCTTTTGGTATTGTGTGACGGTATGGGCGGGCTTGAACAAGGTGAAGTGGCAAGCACTGTAGTGATGCGGGCTTTTGAGCAGTGGTTTTTAAGAGACTTTTCTGCCATTGCGGTATCGGGGCTTGACGCGCAGATGCTTGAGAAAATCTGGACGGACATTTTGCATGACTGCAATGCGCGAATATATGATTACAGCAGGGAGCACAAAACTTCGATGGGTACGACGCTTACAGCGCTTTTGCTCTTTGGCGGAGCTTACTATATATCGCATATAGGTGACTGCAGGGCTTACAGGCTTGGTACCGACATTTCGCAGCTTACAAGCGACCATACGTACACGGCAAGGGAAGTGGCATTGGGGCATATGACGCCTGAGCAGGCGAGTAATGACTTGCGCAGGAATGTGCTCATTCAATGCATAGGCATGGGGAAACCGATAAGCCCAGAGTTTGTAAGTGGAGAGATTGAAGTGGGCGACAGTTTCGTGCTCTGCTCGGATGGTTTCCGACATGAATTGACAGACGAAGAAATATACGAATATTGCTGGAATGAGCCAAATCAGCTTGAATGGAGCGTGCGAAGGCGCCAGGAAAACTCACGTGCAATGAACGGATTGTTGCGGGAGCTTATAGAGATGGACAAGCAGCGCGGAGAAAAGGATAATATATCCGTGGCGTTTGTAAAAATAATGGACAGATAGTAATATTGCAGATTGAGGGAAAATGTTAAAAATAGGCACAATAGTTGGTGGAAAATACAAGATTTTAAACGAAATAGGACATGGCGGCATGAGCACGGTTTACCTTGCAATAAATGAAAAGGTAAACAAATCATGGGCTATAAAAGAAATACGAAAGAAAAACAACAGACATTTTGAAACAATGCGTCAAAGCATGATTGCGGAAATAAATCTTTTGAGGCGGCTAAGGCATCCAAATCTGCCGCGCATAGTCGATGTCATTGACAATGATGATAATTTTCTCATAGTGATGGATTATATAGACGGCAATACTCTTGAACATATTGTGGAGGACGAAGGCGCCCAGCCGCAAGGCAGGGTTGTGGAATGGGTCTTGCAGCTTTGTGATGTGCTGAATTATCTCCATTCGCGGCGTTCCCCTATTATTTATCGTGATATGAAGCCGTCAAATATCATGCTCAAATCTGATGGAAACATAGTGCTTATAGATTTTGGTACGGCGCGCGAGCATAAAGACGAAAGCGACGCAGACACATCTTATCTTGGCACGAAAGGCTATGCCGCACCCGAACAGTTTGGCGGTATGGGACAGACAGACGCTCGGACGGATATATACTGCCTCGGTGCGACAATGTATCATCTTCTCACTGCTCATAGCCCCTCTGCCCCTCCTTATGAAATGTATCCCATTACCCAATGGAGACCTGAACTTTCTGACGGACTTGAAAAGATAATATTAAAGTGTACGCAGAAAAATCCCGACAACAGATATCAGAGCATAGATGAGCTTGCATACGCGTTGAGAAATTATACAGACCTTGAGGCGGATATTCAGAAAGGTTTGAAGAAACGATTTGCAGTCTTTAAGGCTATGCTTGGAGCCGCTGCATTATGCGTTTTGGTGGGATTGGGCTTTAGTGCGGCATCGGGGATAAAATTAAATAGCGGATATAAGGCTCTGCTGGAAAAGGCGGCTTGCCATGAAGAAGACATTCGCATGGCGCAAGAACTTTATATGGAAGCGATAGAGCTTGCCCCGCGGCGTCCGGAAGCGTATCATGAATTTTGTCGGGCGGCGGCGTTTGACAGTGAATTTACAGCCGAGGAGGAAAAAATGCTGCTTGACATAAATACAAGCGGCGGCAAATATTTTGAGAGCTTTGCTAAGAGCCGCCCACTTGAGTACGCGGATTTCTGCTATGGGATAGGCGCGCTTTATTGGCATTATTTTTCAACTGATGTCGGGCAAGGCGGCAAAAATAATGCTATGCCATGGTTTGAGGCTGCCGCTATTGGATATAAGGAAGATGAGCGGCGCAAAGCGGAATATGATAAATGCCTTGCTTACATAGAAATGAATGGACTTTCACAAAAGATAGCGGCGCTGCAGATAGAGGGCAATGATGAGGGGATGTATCGCAGATACTGGGAATGTCTTGCAGCTGTAAAGGCACTAGACAGTCAAGCGCCTGTAAATATGCATGTGACGCTGGACATAGACAGAGAGCTTATATCGTGCATAATTGATTATGCGGGATATTTTAGCAGTGATAATGTTTCAAAGGCAGAGCTTTTGGACATGCTCGGCAGAATTGAGAATGAACTGATTGATTTTGACACGCCGGATGAAAAACAGCAGGCAACAGTGTCGGACATTGAGGGAAACTTAGCTGATGCAAGGCGTAGAATAGATGTCTGCTACGGGTAAGGCGAGCGAATAGTTTGGAATGGAGGAAATAAATGGGGATTGAAGAATTGGCGCACGTTTCGTATATATTGTTTGGCGCGGCTGCATGTTTTTTGATGGCAGCTGTAATAATGTTTTTTAAATTTGACATACGGCGCATTTATAGGATATTAAAATCAGCGGCGGATTCGCAGTCAGCGCCGCCGCTGATGTCAGTGAAAAATTCGGGCAGCGATACTCAAAGACAATTGACAAAGTCGGGGCGTACACAAAAATATGAGCAGACGCTTGCACTTGACACGGTTAAATTTATTCTAGTACAGGATATTACCTATTCTGATGGCGATGTCCACTTGTTGATTTTGCCTGACAGAGCGTCGAGTTTATCATCGTAAATCAGGTTTAAGAGTGTGTTGAGGCGGCGCAGTGCCAATGTAACGGTTGACGGTTCGCATAGTTTTTTCTCCAAGGCCACGGCAAGCTCGTCAATGTCAAGCACTTTGGTATAGCCATCAGGATAGATTACCACATCCGCAAGCAAATCCGTCACGGTCAGAGCATCTGTTTCTTTATTATAGGAGTAGTCAACAATGTCGCAGTATCGGTACAAAAGCGAACCGTCCTCGCGGTAGAATTTACTTATTTTAAATCCGAGCTTGAGGAAATAACACGAATATCCATAGCTGAAATCACGACGCGGTTTTATTGTTTTCCATTTGGTTACAATATAATCCTCGTCAGTTTCGAGTATTTCATCGTCCTTTAAGAGAATACATTCATCGGGGATAATCCTTTTTCTGTACAGCTGCATAGATGTGCCTCCTTTTCGTCTTTTTCTGTTGTTTCTGATATTGTACAACTTTTTTCCGGCGTCTTCAATATAATTTGTCACAAGTAAGACAGGATTAGAAAAATATCATTATAAAAGTCGTTGAATTATGCAAAAACATAGGTTATAATTTATTCAATGGAAAATATGAGGAGGGTTTTATATGACAGTACAGGAATGTTACGAGCAGATAGGCGGAGATTATAACGAGATAATGTCGCGGCTGCGCACTGAGGACCGTATCAGGAAATTTGCGGGAATGTTTTTGAAAGAGCAGAGTTACGATACATTGGTGCAGACCTTAAAGGACAGAAATCAGGAGGAGGCATTTCGCGCGGCGCATACTTTAAAGGGTGTATGCCAGAATATGTCGTTTACCACGCTTTTTAAATCAAGCTTTGACATTACGGAAGCGCTTCGCGCAAATAACATGGAGGAGGCTGACAGGCTGCTTCCAAAGGTAACTGAGGATTATCAGCGTACATTAGAGGGCGTAAAGGCGCTTTTAGGTTAAATTTTAGGAGGGGATAAACATTATGGCAAAAAATACAATACTAATCGTTGACGATGCAGAGCTCAACCGTGAAATGATTAAATTCATATTTGAGGAGCAGTACAATGTACTTGAAGCGGAGGATGGGCAGCAGGCAATCGACCTTATAAACGAAAGAGGAGAAGACCTTTGCCTTATATTCCTTGATTTGCTTATGCCGAAAAAGTCAGGTCTTGACGTGTTGCATTTTATGAACCTCAACAATTACATCAAATACATCCCCGTAATAATGATTACAGGCGAGTCAACGGACGAGAGTGACGAAAAGGCGTATGAGTACGGTGCGTCCGATATTATCTACAAGCCGTTTGCGCCAAATGTCGTAATGCGTCGTGCGATGAACCTGATGGAGCTTTTTGAAAACAGGATAGACATAGAGCAGAAACTTGATGAGCGCACGAGAGAATTGAGGGACAGCCGCAGGAAGCTTGAGCAGAGCAATGATTTCCTTGTGAACGCGCTAAGCTCTGTCGTAGAGTTCAGGAGCCTTGAGTCGGGCGAGCATATACATAGGGTTAAGTATTTCACGAAACTGTTTTTGAAATATATTCGCGAGTTTTATCCCAAATATAATATTTCAAAGGAGTCGGCAGCGCTTATAGTGAATGCATCAGCACTTCATGACCTTGGAAAAATCGCTATTCCTGACAGCATACTTTTGAAACCCGGCAGGCTTACGGCGGAAGAATTTGAGGAGATGAAAAAGCACACGGTTTATGGCTGCGAGCTTTTGGAGAAATTCAAGCAGGAGGATAATGAGTTCTATCGCTATTGCTATGATATATGCAGATATCACCATGAGAGATATGACGGGCGCGGTTATCCTGACAGGCTGAAAGGCGATGAGATACCCATCTGGGCGCAGATAGTTTCGATAGTGGATGTGTATGATGCGCTTGTAAGCGAGAGGGTTTACAAGAGCCCTTATGATGTGGAGGAAGCGGCGCGCATGATTAAAGACGGCGAGTGCGGAATATTCTCACCCGAGATGCTTGACTGCTTTGAGCTTGCTAAGTCTGAGCTTTTTGCCGCGACGGAGAATAAATTTTCGTTTGCGGACAGCATAGAGGCGTAATGCCTAATAACGTGGCATGACAGGATTAAAGTGTGTATGCCTGCGGATAAGTGTTGAAAAACCGCTGTTTTTGAGACAGCGGTTTTTTGGTTCGGATAAAAATATTCAGGAGAAAATATATGGGAAAATATACTGCTTCTTTGGAAGAAAAGAGCTATGTGATAAGCACTGATGATGAGGACTATATGGACGAGCTTGAAAAAGCCGCCGCAGGTTTTCGATGTTTTGATGAGGCGCTTGATGCGTTTCTTCTGGAATACGGATACGGAGGGGAAATTGCGGACATTGATGGTAAAATAAATTATATCAGGCAGAAATATAAAGATGAGAAGATAGATATACCGAGAAATATCAAAAAATGGTATTCGGAACACAAGTCGATTGAGCGGGAGACAGCGTTCTCACTCTGCTTTGCATTTAGGCTTGATTTGGAGGAAACGGAGGATTTTTTCAGGCGCGTCATGCTGCAGCGCTGCTTTGACTGCCATAGCATAGAGGAACTGGTATACTGCTACTGCATATGCAGAGGTTATAACTACCGGAGAGCGCAGGAGCTTATTCAAAAAGCGCCCAGGGTAAAGGTGGATAAAATAAGCTTTGGCGGCGATTTGATGTATACCTTTGTGATAGAGGATGAAGTAAAGCGGTTTGGAAGTGACAGCGAGCTGCTTGATTTTCTGGATAAGAATAAGGAGCAGTTTGGTTATAACAATGTGTCTGCGGTCATGCTTATAAAAAAATTGTGGAATGAGATTTCAGGTGAGATTTCATCCGATGAGGTTGGCTTAGCGCATAGGGAAAGGAAAAGTCTGTATGATGCCGCCGATATGGAGGACCATGTGGCAGACGGCACAAAGGCGTCGTTGTGGAGTGTATATAAGCAGATACTTGGCTTGTATGGCGATGAGTTTTCCAAAATCGACGCGGCGCGCACAATAAAGCCGATGCTCCGTGACAGCAGGCTGCTGAACCCGCTGGCGGAAAAAGCATTCCCCGACAGAGACGGGCTGAACAAGATTTTGAACGGCGAGCATATATCTGACGAGCGTGTCAGAAAAATGCTGATTTTACTGCTTTTTTATGAATATTGGATTAAGCTTGCGCTAAAAAGGCAGACATATAAGGCAGAATACGGCGACAGCGAAAGAGGCCTTGCGTATATTAACGGACATATGGCTGATGTCGGCTACCCGACGCTGTACTATGGAAATCCGTATGACTGGATTTTTCTGTTTGCGTCAAAAGACGATTATCCGCTGGTCACGTTCAGGGAGATTATGCGGGAGATGTTTTATGCGCATGAGCAATGAGTAAGGCATAAATGCATGGTTAGGTGCTAAGGCGCATTGTGATTGCGGCTTAATCTTTATTTATTTTATTTATGACATCTTCTGCTGAAACTGCGTAATTTTCGGCAATCAAGCTGACTATTTTTTCATCGGGCAAGCCTAGATGCCGAAGCATTTCGATGCTGCTTTTTATGTCCTGTTCGCGCGCCTCGCTAATCCCGTTCTTATGCCCACGCTCAAAACCTTCGCTAATTCCACTTTTATGCCCACGCTCAAAACCCTCGCTAATTCCACTTTTATGCCCACGTTCAAAGCCCTCGTTCACGCCGTCTTCAAAGCCCTCTCTGTATACAGTCTTTTTATACAGCTTTTCATCAAATTCCGTAAGCAGCATACTTTTCACCTCACTCTTGCATTTGATTAAAATATCTGCCAAAATATCATTTTCTATGCAATAGTCTATTGCCTTGCTTATAGCATACTCTACTGTATGCTGGCTGTCGATGTATTCGTTTACCTTTGCTATAAAATATGAATAATCGTGAAGACGGCGGCAGCTGTTCAGCAGGGCATTATTGTGTCCATAGTTAATGTTCAGCATTGTTGCACGACACTCAAGGATGGGTTCGCCTGACGCCTCCGGAACAAATGCGTCTGACAGTTTTAAAACCATTTCATCCGGATACTCGTTCCTGCCGTTGTAAAAAATAATAAACTGAGGTCTCGGCAGACTGACGAGACGACTTGCGTATATATCAAGGTCATGCTGTTTGATATAGCCCTCGTACAGCCTGGCGAAATACATCAGTCCGCGCACGGGCATATTTGGGTTAAAGGTAGACTGATGCTCATAAAGGTTCAGTGTCGATGAGATTATAAAGGACATATCATTTTTCATCGACATATAAATCACGTCTTCAAGCGTCGTGATTTCAAGCTCATCAGGATTTGCATAGTCAGTATGGTTTATCGCGTTGTACAAGTCAAGAAGGTCTTTTTTGTCCGCAAAAACCCTTTGGAACAGCCTATCCTTATGCGCCCTGTTTACCGCAAAGCGTCTGAATATTTTGGCAATATTAAGTTTTTCTCTTTTCATATGTTCTCCCTTTTAGTATATTATAGTTTAAGTGTTTTGTAAAACGGAAATCAATCAGAAAATAAAGAACTTTTGAAATAAAGATACTTTAAGGATAAATTGATTTGTTTCATTAGACTGTACTATACCATCAAAGCTAAAAGCTTGCAAGCCTTTAGGCAAAAATAGCGTTTGAAATGTAAAAAATCGTACAAAATTAAAAAAACTGCGCTAAAACTGGCTGTCTTCAAAACTGACAAAATATAAAAAATTATTTCATTTCAGCAATATTGAAAATTCCTCCCAAACTGGTATACTAATGTAATTATATAGAACCAAGCAGGCGTCACAAGGAACATATACGCCGTATACGGCTGAAAATCCATATTATAAAAGCAGAGTGTTAAAATATCCCTATGGAAAGAAATATGCCTGAGATGAGGAGGCGGACTGATGAACGATAAAAGAACCGCGCTGTCTGGCGGGGAACGGCTGATTTTTACAAACCGCGCGGGCGGAAAGACGGCATATACGATAAAAAGGGAGCTTGCGCGGGGCGGCTCGTCTATCGTGTATGATGCCGTGTATACAAATAATTCAGGTGCGGATAAAAAGGTGCGGATAAAGGAGTGCTATCCGTACAGGCTCAACATCATCAGGGAAAAGAATGGATGCCTGCATGCAAAGGGCGCAGAGGAAAGAGAATTTGAAGAATTTAAGGACAAATTTAAAAGCGCATTTGATGTTTCCAACAGGCTTTTTGACATAGATGCCCTGACAAACTCCGTGTCAAACGCTATAGACATATATGAGGCATTGAATACCGTATACATAGTGTCTTCATACATACAGGGAGATACTATGTCTGAAATAGGAGATATCTCGCTGCAGAAGGCGATTTCCATAGTGAAGGGCGCGGCGCGGGCGGTAAGCGCGGTACACAAGGCGGGATGGCTTTATCTGGACATCAAGCCTGATAATATCTTTGTTTTGGGGAATACCGCGGAGCAGATACAGCTTTTTGATTTTGATTCGCTTTTTCCCATATGCGAGAATGGCGCGGAAGATGTATCAGAATATAAAATTTCATATACAAAGGACTTTGCGGCGCTGGAGCTGCAGATGGGCGAGCTGCATAAACTGGGAAGATATACGGACGTTTTCGGCATAGGAGCGCTGCTGTTTTATATGCTTTTTGGCAGGACACCTAAGGCGGTGGAAAGAAGTGCGGAGGCTGTATACGATTACGGCAGCTTTGCGTATGCGGGCATAAATTATCGCGATAGCCTGTATTTTCTGCTGACGGAGTTTTTTCATCATACGCTGCCTGATTATTACGCGGATAGGTATAGCGATATGGAAACGGTCGTGGATAAGTTGTCGTGCCTTGAAAAAGCGGCGGACATCACTACGCCGTATATATATTCCACATATAAGCCCGATAAAAAGCTGATTTTCGGGCGCGAGGGGGAGCTTGCGTGTATAGAAGCGTGGTGGCGCGACAAGGACAGTCGGTGTCTCATTGTTTCCGGAATGGGCGGAATCGGAAAAAGCTCGCTCGTGCGCTCGTATGTCTGGCAGAATCGGGAAAAGCTTGGCACAATCCTGTACCTTGATTTTAAAAACAATATCAGGCAGACGATAACAGACGACTGGCAGCTTTGCGTCAATCTCACTGCGCGCCAAGGGGAGGAGAGCATCGACGATTATTTCCTGCGCAAGGTGAAGGCTCTGCGCCTCATAGCGGCAGACGAGGAGGCGCTGCTCATCATTGATAATTTCAGCGGGGAGTTTGACAGAGATGTCGAAATGCTGGCTGAGCTTGGCTGGAAAATTATTCTGATTACAAGAAATGAGTGTGCGGCTGCGCCGTATGATATTGTGAAAGTCGGGGAAATAGGCGATAAAAAATATATTTATGAAATGTTTGCTCATTATCTTGGCAGACACCTTGACGGAAAAGAGCGGGAATATGCGGACATTATCATTGAAAAGACAGGCGGGCATACGCTCGCGCTTGAGCTGACGGCAAGACAGCTTGCGCGTAGCTTTCTGCCGCTTAAGGAAGCCGCCGCGCTGGCGCAAAGGCACGGCTTTTCCAAAATCGGCGCGGAAAAGGTGAGGTTTTCAAAGGATTATAAAGAATATTACGCAGCGATAGAAAATATCATAGGCGCGCTGTTTGAAACGGCGGATATGAATGATTTAAAGCGCTCGATTTTAAAGGCTCTGGCGCTCTTTGGGACAGCGGGGACAGATGCCCGCAGCTTTGCCCAAATGAGCGGGATAAAATCGCTTGACTGCGTAAATGAGCTTATGGACATGGGCTGGATTTCAGGCGACCGCGGAGCTGGCATTTTGTCCGTGCATCCGATAGTCGCGCAGGTCGTACATTCATGGACCGCAGACGGCATAAACGCTGCCGCATTTAATGTGATGGAGAGCGTGCGCGAAAAGATACATGCTTTGGCTGGCGCAGAAGAATTTTCCATGCGTGCAAAATATCTGGGCTATTCGGAAAATATGCTCAAAGCCGCCCAAAGAGAGAACACGCTATACTGTTCACGCGCTTATGGAAAGTTGTTGTATGAAACAATAATTACAATGCCGCTTGACAGGGAAGACTTTATAGAGGAATGGGGCAGCAGGCTTGTAAATGATGCGTCGATATCAGGAGTAGAGCCAAGGGAGCTTATGGAGGCATACGATATGCTGCTTGCCGTGTACGAGACGAAAGGCAATCTGCGCAGGGCAAAAGGCGAGCTTGTCCGTGTCAAAAGTCTGGCGGAAAAATGTTGTGACGATTATATCAGGGGACAGTATTATTACCTGCTTTCGTGCTTTTATGATGAGGTATTAGGCGGCGCGTATGGGGTGACAGATGGAAAGGAAGAACAGTATTTGCGGCGGCTTATGAAGTCGCTTGATAAGGCAATCAGTTATTTGAAAAAGTCAAAGTATGAGGACAGGACTAGGCTTATTCAATGCCTACTTTCAAAAGCGTCTATGCTTATGAGAAGTGAGACGGGCAGTAAAGCTCAAATTGAAAGACTGCTGAAAAAGGCTGCAAAGCTGATTGCGATACATGATGAAAAGAATTTTAAATGCAGCAGATTTAAAGCCGGCCATGAGTTGGCAAAGGACTATTATATGGTGTGTGCGTGGTATGCCGCTATGATTTTGAAAAATTGCGAAAAAACTGACAGATGTGTCGGTTTGGCATACAGGGAGATTAGTGCAACGCATAAAGATACAGATGCATGCGATGTCGGCAAGGTCGTGAGTGCGGCTGTATCCGATACAAGGCTTGAACATGAAAATTTGCGTATTTATGATATTGATGAGATAAACAGCATAATTATTCCGTATGCGGATATGCTCTGCGCGCTGCAAAAATATGAAAAATCCGCCCGCGTGCTGGAAAGAGGCATTGCGATATGTGACAGGCATCCGCAAGTCGTCACATACATGAGGAAACGGCTTGATTTGACAGGATATTTGTTTGATGTGTATTATGAGGCAGGTAAGCCCGATAAGTGCAGGGAAATGGTGCGGAACATTGAGCGTATGAATGAGGAGTATAGGGAGTTTGTTTAACTACTGGCTTGGTGCGCTGCCGTTCTATGATAATGTAAGACATGAAGGGGTTGAAATTGTTGGATAAGAGAAGGAGCGACTTATGAGAAAGTGATTGTGGAGATTGAATATTTAATGGAAAATCAGTAATAGTGTTATCATATCATCAACTGTTTATCTTTATATATAGACGAAAAACGCACAGCCCGGCTAATAGCTCGTACCGTGCGTTTTTTGCGTTTAAAAGAACTGCACTCACAAATCCAAAACAAAAAAATGTGGTGTACAATGAAAGCACCAATAAAAATAAGGTTTGGGGGTATATGGTTATGAAGAAAAAGTTATTGGCGCTGGTGATGGTATTGACTTTGGCAGTGATGGGAGGCGGATTTACGAGCAATGCGCAGGAATTGGCGGCGAAAGCGGAAACAGAGGCGGAAGTGACGGCGGAGCTTGACGTAAAAGTGGTGACTACGAATGATAAAAAGGCAGCAGTTTTTATCACGAATAACAGCAGGACAGTTATAGACTGGCTTGAAGTGCAGTTGGAGTATCTGGATGAGAACGGACAGGTAATAGACCTTAGCCGTGACATAAAGGAAACGGTCCTGCCGGGGCATATGGTTGTATCAAGGCTGGAAATTCCTAAAGTAAAGTTTGCTGATGCGAGAATACAGTATATTGTTCACTTGGATGGATTGTTCAGCTGGGAAGTAAGCCATATAGATGAGATTGGAGTTGCCTGCAATGTGGGAAATGGATGCGTAATTGTACAGACTAAGAATAATTCGGCGGGAGCCATTGACTATATAGAATATATTGTTGCCTTATATAAAGGCGACAAACTGGTCTCACTCTGCTGGCCTGAATACATCTATAGCTTGGCATCAGGGCAAAGTACGACACAGAAAATATATACATACAACGATCTGACGCTTGATAATTACATATATGGCACTGACTATGACAAGGCAGAAGTGTACTTAAATCAGGCATATTCATATGGGATGTAAAGGCACTGCAATATTATAAGCAGGAAAAACACAGCTATGCCTTGCAGCATTATGGCTTTGAAGGACAGCCATTTTGCTGTGAGGCGTTTGGCGTGGGAGAAAGCTTGGATGCATTGCTTCTTAAATGTTCTTTTAAAACCAAATTGATATATTGCGAAAACGACCTGTCGTCCTTTTCTGATAATATTTTAATCGCGTCGATGATTTCTGCGTCTAGCGTAATGCTGACCTTGGCTTTTAATGGCTTCATATGATGTCCGTCTCCCTTTCTAAGATGCAGCTTGCCTGAGATAGAGGCAGCTTCTAAAATAAAAGGCATGTTTTTTGTGCCGAAAATCTGATTTATAAAAAGTGGTTTTGTTTTTTATAATATAGCATTATGTCCTATTTTAAGTTGGCTAATCGTATAAAGTAGTATAAAATAGGAAAAATTAACCAATGTAAGACAATATCGTAAATTTGAGAAAGAAACGTTAAAGAGGAGAAAAAATGCAGGATTATTTTGAACAGCCGACAGAAGAAACTATAGTTACGCCCGTACAGCCAGACGCAAATATGGCGACACCGCAGCCATCAAAGAAACGGGGGAAACTCTGGATATACATAGGTTGCGTGGCAGTCGTGGCTATTGCAGCAGTATTAGCTGTAAAGCTGTTTTTAAATCCGATGATTAGAATCGGTATAGCTATGGCAAATACCTTTAAGGGAAAAAGCCAGATAGAAAAAGATTTGGACATTTCCGATATATTTGCTGATGGAAACGCAAGCGTGAAGGCGGATGTTGAGTATGATTACAAGACTGTCTCTATGAGCGGCGTATGTGATTTTTCAGATAAGCATAAAGCGTTAAGCTTGAAGGCTAATGGCGATTTGGGCAAGATAGGCGATTTTGAAGTGGATTTTACGGCGGAGCTTGACGCGGATAAGCTGGCAGTAAGTTTGAACCCTGCTATTGATAAGACGCTTGCCTACTATTATACAAGGGACAATAAAGGCTATATTATTAGCAATATCAAGCATTCAGCTAAAAAAATAAGTGAGATAAATGATTCGCTCAAAAATTTCTATGAGTTTGATTTTAGCGATTTTAACACTAATGACATACAAAGCGCCATTGTAAAGGCAGTTTTGAAAGAGGCAAAGAATATTGAAATAGAAAAAGTAGACGAAAAAGAGAAATTTAAGATTAATGGCAAAATGAGAAAATGCGGCGGATATCAGATGGAGCTGACTGAAGAAGACATGGAGGCAATGGTTGACGCCGCGAGGAAGGCAGCAGAAAAAGAGCTGAAAAATGCAAGTGCCGAAGGATATATGAGGGACTGGCTGGAAGATTATTATGATGATATGTTTGATGATCTGGAGGATGGGATTTCATGGACGAGGGATGTCGATTTGTCATTCTATATATATGGCAGCCAGATTGCATGCATACGCGTAGAAGCATCACTGTATACGGCAGATATTATTTTTCATGGCGGCGATTACCCGACGCAAAATATCGAAGTAATGCTGGATGGCGGCATATATAGCGATTATGTGGTAATGGAACTGAAAGGGGATAAAAAAGATAAGATTGAAAAAATGGAACTTGATATAGACGAAGATTCGATTTTTGAATTGGAGTATAATACAAAGAACGGTGAATTATCAGTAGAAAGCGATATGGCAGATATAGAGTTTGAGGCAGCCGTAAAAAGAACCAAGAAAGAGCTGGCTGTGGATATAGATGATATAAATGGCGTCGCGCTAACGCTTACAATAACAGACGGCGGTACAGTTGAGTCTATAAAAGGCGAGGAGTTCAATGTAGGCGAGGCTGATGAGGATGACGTTGAAGACTTGGTAGAGGACATTTTTGATGAATATGGTGATTTGGTCTACTATATATATCAGATGTGATTTCCATGGATGTCTGCGCGAAGCCATAAATATTAAAGCATTATAGCGCAGAACAGTGAAAATGGCTATTTGAGCCGCTAAAGCGGAAAGGGGAACTTTTATGAGAAAATATAATATATTTCTTGTAATAATAATGGCAGTATTGTTTATAACTTCTTGCGGCAATTCAAATCAAAATGACAGCAGCCGCGCGGAAACGGAAGAATCGCAGACTGGCAGCGGCACGGAAACGGAAGAATCGCAGACTGGCAGCGGCACGGATGAAGTATTGGCAGAAGATGAGGATAGTGACGACGAGGAGACGCAAACTGATGAGGAAAGGGATGGACACAAGTCAAAAATCAGGAATATGAACTGCCAAGAGTTTGATGAGCTTCTTTCAACTCTGCCAGTAAGTGTGGTGCGCACACAATATATTGTCCAAGATGAAGAATATAAAATACTTTATCCTGATATGCTGCAGGCAGTTATCGAGAACAATTCTGATAATGATATTAAAAATGTCACAATAGCATTTGCAGCATGGGATGAGCATAATCTGCCAGTGAAGATTATGCAAAAAAATGGTCAGTCAGAAGGGGCGTATATTCAGCAAGTGAGCTACGACGACGTTAATCTCGTGCCAGGCGGTACTTATGGCGAAGACGTGGGATATAAAGTTGATGAAACTTGTGAAATCAGTTCGTTTAAAGCAATAGTTGTCGATTATGAAACATTTGACGGGAAAAAATGGAAAAATCCATATTATATTTACTGGACCTCTTTGTATGAAGGGGTGAAATATACAGATGATATGTCGATTAAGGTATTGGTTATAGATGATGAAGCTTATACAGGAAAGGCTAATGAGGACGGGAATGCATCAGTTTCAGGGAATATAAGCGGGGATGAATTAGAAGCACAGATAAGCGAGCAGGAAGTCAGGGTCATTTCAACAAAATATGTAATTCAAGACTTGGAAGATAAAAAGCATTATCCTGATGGTCTTCAGGTAATTGTTCAAAATGATTCAGGTGATGAGATTAAAGATTTGGTTTTGGCATATGCGGCATGGGATAAAAATAACCTTCCTGTTATAGTTAAACCCCAAAAAGCTCCTTCGGAAGGCGCATATGTGATCCAGACAAAATGTGGCGGCATTAATCTAGTGCCAAATGCAACTTATGGCGAAGATGTTGTTTTTGAGCTTGATGAAAGCTGTGAGCCTGATTTTTTCAAGGCGATAGTTGTTAGCTATGAAACATTTGAAGGCAAGACTTGGAATAATCCATTGTTTAACAAATGGCGTAATATATACGAAGAAAAGAAACTGGCAGATAATTCAGTTCCAAATGATGAAGACAGCACAGATTCTGGATTGATGATTGGCTCAAGGACAATAGCGGAAATCAGGCAGGAACTGGTGGATGGATTGGAAAAAAGAGGGTTGCATGAGTATGTGGATTTAATTCGGCAGAGTCAAGATGATGACATAGATTATGCAGATTTTATCGAACTGCTAAATTCAGTCTTTCCAGGCTGGGAGAGCGAGTCGTATATGCACATTGATGCATATATGGATTTGCTTATAAAATATATTATAGAATTATGCGCAAATAAATAATGATATGCAAAACGAGTAAGGCAACCATTGAGACATAGCACAAAAAATAAATTTTTATATAGTAATATTATAATCCCGCCTGCCAGTTTTGGCAGATGTTATGCAGCATAAAAAGCGTATGGAGCAGTTGCTGATTGTATATATATATGATTGCTGCCATGCGCCTTTTTGTGCGCAATAGCAACTATGGCAGTGGGTGTTTTTTGAATTGACTAATTGCACAAAGTAGTATAAAATAAGATTAAATCGGATGAGGCGAGCAAGAAATTAAAGCAGAAAGAAATGGAAGCAAATCTCATTGGTATTTTGACCAAAGTGGATTAATGAATTGTATTTGCAGCATTTGTGGCAGTTGGGAAAACGATGATTGTAACAACTTAGGAACAGAAAGAAGATGAAAAAGCAATGGACGATGAAACAGAAAAGACACTTGATAAATGCCCTCAATGTGGAAATGAAATATCAAATACTGCGAAAAAATGTATTCACTGCGGCTATTTAATAAAGAAACCTAAAAAGAATTTTTTACCAAAGGGAACGGGCATTACAACGATAGTAATTTTGACGATTATAATAATACTCGGTATCGGACTTGTTGTTTCTATGAACGGACTAAATGAAGAAGAAAAAGAAAGTGTGGCGCAAGTAATGAGCGCTATTACAAGTATTGAAGTAGAAAAAGACAATGACGATGCAGATATTCGCAAAGCAGAAAGATTATATAATTCCCTTTCGGCAAAATGCCAGCATTATGTTAAAAACCATGACAAATTAATATCTGCTAGAGCGGAATATGATAATCTTAAAGCTAAAGAAACGATGGAGCTGATTGAACAAATAGGAACGGTTACGCTGGACAGCCAAAATGCTATTGAAGATGCAAAAAAAGCTTATAATGCGTTGTCAGATGAACAAAAAGCATTGGTGGATAACAAAGAAAATATATCAAATGCAATGGAACAGCTATTGAATTTAAGACTGGAAGATGCAACAGCAAAAATTTCCGCAATAGGAGCGGTTACACTAAATTCAGAAGAAAAAATAAAAGAAGCAAGAAGTGCATACGACAGTGTTCCCAATAGTGATAAGAGTAAAGTAAATAATTATGATGTACTGCTTAAAGCAGAAGATGATTATACTGAACTATTAATAGCTAATTGCATAACACTAATAAATAATATTGGGCAAATTACGTTAGACAGCAAAAATGACATAGACAACGCTAAACAAGCGTATGATTCACTTTCAAAAGAATCAAAAGAAAAAGTTACAAATTATGATGTGTTGATAAATGCTGATATTGCATATAAAGAACTCAAACAAGAAGAAGCAGATAAGGAAAAAATACTTAATCCTGGCGATTCATTCAGTACATCTAAATGGCAGGTGACATATAAAAAGACAAATATTTCAGCTAAGGTATTTCCTAATAATACAAATGGATACTATTCATACTATTATGCTTCTGATGATAAAACATTTGTGGATGTAATATTTAATATAAAAAATATTGATGTCGATATTCTTGGTATTGATAACTTAATAGGCAGTTGTGAAATCGAATATGGTGATACAACTTATACTAAAAGTTATAATTTGTATACTAGCAATGGTTCTGATATAGATAAGGTATATTCTTGGGATGGATTAGATGCGCTTAATTCAACAACCCTGCATGTTGCAATTAGTATGCCGAGGGAGGCGCAGACGAATGACAAATCCATAACAGTAAGGCTTACTATTGCAGGAGAGGAAAAAATCATTAATGTAAGATAGGTTGAGCTTTTAAGGATTATAAGTGTGATTATATTGCCTGCCAAGGGGGAAGGACATTATAAATATTGCATGACAATATAGCCTAAACGACTACATAAATATGCATGTGGACGTTTAGGCTGTTGTTATATAGTATCTAGTTTTATATGTAAAATAAAAAAATAGTATTGTTTTTTGACAGTAAATATATTGAGCTTTTATTTCAAATTGACTAATCATACAAAGTAGTATAAAATAGGAATAAATCAGACAAAAAATAATAGCGTAGCATTATAGGGCATGCGGCTTACTAATTTTGAATAGTGTCATAAGACACAAATTGCCAATAATTATTGTATAAAGATGTCTAAAATTACGATTGAAATTGGAGGTTAAAAAATTGGTAAATCGAGTAAAAAGAAGTATATCATTAATGCTGATTTTTTTTATCACATTTTTATCGATTGCTTGCGAAAGTGAGTCAACAAATGCATATATATCCAATTCAAACGTACAAATTATTACGGAAAATATAGATACGGAGAATATAGAAGCAGAAAGCATAGAAACAGAAGATATAATCACAGAATTTATTACAAGTGAAATATATCTTGAAGAACTTGTTTTAGCTGAGGATAAAATATCAGAGCTTCTTCTTGAGGAAGAAACAATAAATGAGGTGATGCTATGCAAGACTATTTATGTGCCTCAAAATAATATAGAAGAATTTTCAGAAAATAGTCAGACAGCTCAATTGTTTGGGGAAGGAATTGACATAGCTCCCTTACTTAAAAAAGTTGCTTTAGGTACTGGGGTAATCGTTGCACTTGTTGTATTAAAAACGGCAGGACTTCCGCAGCCGATTGCAAGTATTGTGTGTGCAGCGGCTGATAAATCATTAAAATTCGCGGGCTCTGGCGCGGTGATGGGTTCGCTTCTTGGTGGATTAACAGGTGAAGCAGATGCAATAGATGCTTCGGGAAGAACATCGGCAGTTATAGGTTTTGCAACGGCGGTTGCAGGATTGATTGTTACAAGCATATCTTTAATATCATTAGTTCCTTCAGCAGGAAGCACAACTATTACAGCTGCGGAAGGAATAAAATTGGTTATTGCTGGAGTATCATTAGTGGCGGCATCTGCGGGAACGGCACATATGGGTGCCAATTTAGTTAAGGCATTTACATCGACAGATTATGAAGATATAGATTGGGGGAATATAGACTGGGAAAAAGCAGGCGTTTCTTCGGCAGAGAGGGCAGTTAGATATGGGACAGACGGATACATGTGGGGTTCTGTTATTGGAGCAGTTTATGGAGGAGCTGAGGGATATGAATTTTACCAAAAATATAATACACCATATACTAAATATGAGGTACGTTTGAAACATACACCGATAGATGGCAGTGGAGGAAAATGGAGCGGAAAACGAGGAGATTCTGACTATATTCTTGATAAACCTATTGAACTTCCAGATGGAACAAAAATAACAAAAGTGACATACAAAAATGCTGTTCCAGATTTTTCGCCTTATCAAAAAGCGCAAGTTAAAATATCAAAGATGACGGATTACAGATATGAAAACTTTAAACAGGCAGACGAGGTGCTTTCAGAGTATTGGAGCAGAATAAAGTATAACGGAAAAACATGGACAGCTCGTGACGTTGAAATATATCGTACTAACAATAATTTGACCTGGCATGAAATGAATAATATGGAATCAATGCAGTTAATTCCGTTGGATGTAAATCAGAGATTTATTCATTATGGCGGAGTTGCAGAATATAAAGCTATGATAGGGCAGGAAGTGGTGAGCGAATTTGATTAAGACATTAAATATTAATATTTGGGAAAGGGAGTTTTCCCTTTCTGTTGAATATGACTGTTATAAATATGAATCCATTACAGCAGGGCAGATTTTGGCATTGAAGAAATTTGCTGCTCATAATGATTGGATTGCAAATTCAAAAAGTTATGTTGAAGAATTTTGCAGAAACCAAGTAATGGAAGATGTCCAAAACGAGAAAAAGGATAATGTATTCAGCTATGTTAAGCCCGAGTGCATTTTTGTAAAACATGAAAATGACAATCCAAGAGTTGCATTGATGTGTAAATACCGCTATGATGTAGAACATGGATTAGCAGTGGTTTTTTCGGCAGATGGCACTATAAATGTAGGACCTCAAGATATAATTATGTAAATTATGGTGTTTGTCGATAATAAAGAATTAAAGGCAAATGGCTCAACAAATTTAAAAATAAAATTGTGGAAGGAAGATTATTATGAACAAGATAAAAAGAAATCTGTTGCTGTTTATTATTATTGTGTTTGCTGCAGTTTTAGCGACAGGGTGTGGCGAAACAACCTATACGGCAGCGTCGGGATTTTTCTATAGCAGTGATAAGGGACACAGCTATGGTGATGGTACAAAAGAATATATAGTTGGAGAAACTGTATATATGAAAGTAAAGTTTAAGGTAACATCAGATAATAAAAAAATTTCCCAGGTTAAAGTTGTCCTTTCTATCCCAAATGCTCAAAATGTTGATGCCAAATATATGGACGGGCAGGTTATTACACCGAATTTTGATGCAGTTAATAATGTAACAGCATATGAATTTACGGCAAATGCATCAAAGGAAGCAAATGAATCAGAATGTGTAATACAGTTTGTTCCAAATGCGGCAGGCTCAGTTACGATGACACTTGTATATGATGATAATGTAGATTCATCATATGATATTCAAAGTACATTGGAGTTTGTTGAGGCAGAGGCAAATACTGTGGAGGAATAAGCATGACGGGTTATTGGATTAGGCATAGGCTGTTAGTGACATTATTGTTAAGCGCTATTTTAGCATTGGCAATGGGTTCTTTATTTGCTTATCCTTATATTGAACAAAGAGCAGATGATTATAATGCGCAAAGCATATATCAAAATACAGATATTGATTTTATTGCGCCAGAGCCATCTTTTGAACAGGTTAGCGAACTTTCGGGAACTCATGGGATTTATAAAGTGTTTCCGTTTTTCCTGACTAAGATGGATATTGATGTTAAAGGAGAAACTTGTTCTGCTACAGTGTTGCTGAGTGATCAATTTAAAAATATTGATATTACAATGCATAACCAAAAACGCCTCATAGAAAAGTCGAATATAGAGTTTGATAACCCGATTTTTGCTGATTGGGAGTTTTGCCATAAGACATCTGCCAAGGTTGGGGATGTATTATTGCTTAATATTGGCGGAGTTAGTAAAGAATATAGAATCTATGCCATATATGAAACAAACTATATTTATGATGGAGGTACTGTGCTGGCACAGATTAGTGAAGAACAAAAAGAAATCATTAGTAAGCAGTCCAACAATAATGGATATTCCAATATGTACATATCTGCAAATGATTATAACGAATGTAAGTCGTATTTAGCAACGGAATATAGACCGCTTGGCAGACTGAAATCACGTGAACAATTTGATAATGATGAGCAATATCAAATTCATTATGATGCGATAACATCATCAGGATACGCAAACGAAATTACAGACTTTCGCATTATGGAAAGCAGTCTTGGCAAAAGCAGTAGCTCATTGCTGATATGGATAGGGGTTTTATTGGCGTTTGCGGTTATAATTGGATTTAATATGGTATTGGCAGGACGCGGATGCGAAAAAGTGTACTTTACTAAGCATTGCATACCTCAAGGTCAAAATGTAAAACAATATTATAATATATCATTTTTCTTTGAATCAATATTTACTATTGCTTTGTATGCAGCAATATTGATTATAAGGTGCAATTTATCAAACAAATTTATTTCTGTTAGTGTATATGATATTAAGATTGTTGCAATACCAGCAGCAGTTATTATAGCTGAAATTGTTAGCTTATATGTAAATTGTTTAACAGTTACGAGAATTGCTGATAGGGTAAAAAGCATAAAAAATTATAAAAAATAAATACGATATAATGCTGAATGGATTTTTGTTAGGGTAAATAACTGATATTGGGTGATTTTCCATTGAGAAATGTATATATAAATCTTCATATGAATAAAAAGAGAGCATTATTTATAATGTTCATTTTTGCAGTGGTTTTATCTTTATTAAATTTATTTGCAGTATTATCTATAAATACAAATATTGCGCAGCTAGATTCTCTGCTGCATTCGGATTATATATATTCGGTAGTTGCGCATAAATCTGCGTATAAGAATGATTATTATTGCTTTAATGCGGAGATTTGTTTTGCTTTGTCTTCAAATGCTGAAACAAGTTTAAATACTGATGTTGTAATGCAGTCAGTTGAATCAGAATATACAGATTCAATTTATTGGAATGCGGATAGACTCAGTACGTATGGTATTGCGATTTCAAAAGGAATTGCAAGGAATAACGGATTAAAAGTAGGGGATAAGCTGTATTCAAAGCATATTGTAAATGGAGCAATCACAGAATATACCATTGAGCAGATCCTGCCAGAGATTAAAAATGTAAGGACAGTTAAAAAAAGCAACCATAGTAATGGTGTTATTATTATGGGATTTGACAATGAATATATTGATAATATTACGCATGTCAGTATTGCATTTACAAATGATTCGTTAGAGGAGTTTTCACTAAAAATTTCAGATATGCCTGAAAACATAGTGTACAGATTTGATGAAATAATCAGTATTGGCAAAAACCTGTTGCCATATTTTTTGTTATATTTATTGTTGTCCGTCTTAGGCATTTGCATTTTGGTGTTTATTATTGTAAAAGAAATAAAATATAATTTTAGAAGGTTAATAATGCTGGGATTTAATGAAAGGGAATTAAATAATTCTTATAATAAACTTGTTTATTCTATAGGCATTTTGCCAATTTTAATAGCTTTCTTTTTCTCAGTTATGCTTTCGCAATTTTTTGAACTTAGTGTGACGCTGATAGCTAGTTTATTCTGCTTAATGTTTGCTGAGATTTTTGCATTATTTTTATCGGTAATTATCTTAAAAAAGCGGTTGTGGAGGAAGTAGCAATGGATAATATTTTGACAATTAACAATTTGACAATAAAACTAAAACAGCATACATTGATGAAAAATATTTCTTTTTCTGTAAGTGAGGGAGAAGTATTGCTGCTTTCTGGAGCAAATGGCGTGGGGAAAAGTACATTATTGAAAACCATTTTGAGATTGGAAATGGAAGGAAAAAAAACAGAAGGAGAGATTATAAGTCGAAGCTTTGGAAACATTCTTGCATTAAATATCAGAGAAATTCAGCAATATAGAGCAAGCATAGCTTATATCCAGCAAAAGGACGATTATTCTGAAATGGGAAATGTTCAGGTAAGAGATATAATTAGCGAATGCGGTGAGGCAAACTATAGAAATTCACTAAATTATTCAGAGGTAAATGAGCTTATTGATGAGTGGATACCAAGAAGAAAAGATAATAGTCGTGTATTTGATGCTAAATCAAAACCAGCAAATTTTAGCGGAGGCGAGCAGAGGCTTTTATCAGTGTTGTCTGTAGTTGCAACACGCTCAAAAGCCGAGCTTATGATTATTGATGAGCCATTAAATAACCTTGATTTTGTTAATGCAAGAAATATTAGCAATTTGATTAATAAAGCAGTTAGAGAGAATCCGCAAATGGCATTGGTAATGGTTAGCCATTGTAGGATTTTTCCGTTTATCAATAAAGAGTTAAGATTAACGTCGGAAAGTATTGTTGATGTTAGTGAATGTTATATGTGCCATAGTTGCTTTGGTGAGCCTGATGATAATGGATTTTATCTTTAGAGAGAGGAGGTCTGTGGAGAAATATTAAATGTATATATTCATTATTATAGAGCGAAGATAGAAACATATCATTTAGTAAAGACATAGTGGAAAAAGGGTGGTGTTTGTGGTATTATAGTAATGCGGCATAAGTGGTAATATAGGTATTGCAATAGTTATTGCAGTAAAAAGCTGTTAATCAGAAAAATAAAAAGAACAAAGGAGATTGATTATGAACTTTCTATTACAACTTATTTCTAATTATGGAGTTGAAACTATTATTGTTATTGGAGTGATCACATTTGGAGGGCTATTTTTAAATGGACAGGCATTGTCAACTCAAAAGGGTAGAATTAAAGATGTGTTGGAACGAAAAAACAAAAAATATAATGTTAATAGCAATTCAAAAGAAATAGAAGAAACAGATGATGAAAGCGTTTCTATTACCCCTGATACGATTAGAAAATATGAAACAGAATTTAATAAAAAATGTTCTATTCATGGTGTATTGGTTCAAATTATTCCCATTTTCCCGTTGCTTGGTATTCTTGGAACTGTTGCAGGTCTTATGCTGCAGATTCAGTCAAGCGACATTGAAGGCATGTTAGATTCACTGGATGTTGCGTTGACTACAACTTTGGTCGGACTTATCTTTGCTATAGTGCTTAAATTTTTCGATGCGCTTTTTCCCTCGCGAATTATTTATGATGTTGAAGTAATGCTGGAGGATTTTGATAAAAAAATAAATATTGCTGAAATGTTTGAAAATTTTAAAGACAAATAATTGTGGGAGTGTAGGCATATGCGAAAAGTTGGAAGAAGTTCTAAGGGTGATGTAATAATTGATTTGACATCACTGTTGGATGTAATGTTTATTATTTTGCTTGTTGTGTTATTTGGACAGAAGACAGTTACTGCCGATACACAATCAAAAGCGGAAGAAGCAATAAGCCAAGCTGAAGAAGAAAAAAGGCTGTATGAGGAGCAGCAGGAAACCTTTAGCAGCATATGGGCTGTATCGGTAATTGTACCCTATGATGAAAATGAGATAGAAAAAAGGCACATATGTATTTTGGAAAAGGGAGAGGAAATAAAGTCCATCGCTCTTGTTGGTAATGATATTAATGCGAGAGATGAATTTAAAAATTATTTAGTTGATTATATCAAAAAGAATGAGGATAAGCCGATTATGCTGTCCCTAAATGATGATGATAAATACATTTTATATAGGGATGAGGTTATGGTTAATAACATATTTGATGAACTCATAAAAACATATAGAAATGTTTATGTAATTAAAGGCAGCGTAAGTGAGGAAATAAAATGATACCATGGATTTTGATTATTGTCGGGGCAATTTTTACAATTATTGGCGTAATTGGTTTGTTCCGCCTTTACATAATACTTCCTATTAGTGAAAAAGATAGAATTGTATTTAAGCGGGATAGGGATTTTATTTTTGCAAGATTAGATTCGAGAATACAAAATGTCGTTGATGACGAGGAAAGACAATTAAAAAGCGCATTTATAATTTTTTGTTTTATAGGAATAGTAATGTTTGCAGCAGGAATTTATCTTGGCTATGCTGCAGAAGGTGAAGGATTTTGGTTTTATAAAAAATTTTATCCAGAGGCAGCAGCTAATCAGGTGTGGGATGAGCTTAATGAACAGGGGCAGTTTGTTGCGGAAGATGGCAAGGCATATACATATTACATACTTGTGTCAGGAAATAAAATAAGCTTATCTGGAGAAGAATGTCAGGACTATTCCGATTTAAAAGAGAGACTATCAAAAATTAATAGAGAAAATACCGTAATTATAATAGACAGCTTTGCAGTTGCATCAACATATAAGTCTGTAAGAGATTGTTTAAATGAACTTGGAATAGAATATGAGGAAACAAGATGAAGAAAAAATATACAATATTATTATTTGTGATTTTTTCTCTTATGCTCTTGGTAGGCTGGGGAAAGAAGAACGTGGAATTATTAAATGATAAAAAGCTTATCGATTTGGATGCAGCTATTGGAATATGTATCCCAGGAGCAGATGCGGCACAAGCATCTGATAATATTGTAAATCAAAGCGATATAGAAAAAGAAGAACACAATGGGGAAGATGCGACAGCAGAAATAGCGCTTGACGATAAAGAGAGTATTGATGAAGAAAGACAAGTGCGGGTAATCAACATACGCGATAGAAAGATAGTATACGAAACCGTAGAATATACAGATATAGACAAACTCAAAAATAAGATTAAACAGGATAACGGGAAAAATGTGACATTTAAACTGGTTGACGATTTTGCCGAAGCGCACATATATAAAGAAGTTATGTCTATGCTGTCAGAACTTGAACAGGAAATTGGGCTTAAATATTCAAATGATTAGGGGGGCAATTTTATGAAAAGAAGGAAACTAATGGCTGTTATATTAGCTTTATGCGCCTGCCTTGCTTTATGCGGAGCAGGCTTGTTTAACAGTGCAAAAGTTGTAATTGATATGGAGAATAATCCTTTATATAAATACTGTACAGCTGATACGCTTATTTCTGCCTTTGTAAAAGACAGTAAGGCGGCAAAAGAGGAATACAAAGATGCATTGGTTCTTTTGTCAGGAAAAATAAAGAGCATTGGCAAAAATGGCAAAAACATAATACTCACGGGGGCGACGCGTACAGATTTAGAAATTGATTGTTCATATGATAAGAAACTTAGGGAAACGGCACTGGCTTATAAAGCTGGAGAAAGCGTTGCCTTATACGGAAAAATTGATATTGATGCGATTGACAAGGATATTCACCTTAAAACTGAGAAAATTATAGAAGTTCCTGCTTCAATAACATCAGATGATATATATTACTTATTGGACGGGGCTTCGTTTGACAAAGCAGATTCTGAAAAAGTCACTTTGAATAATGGCAGCGTGGAGTTTTTAATCCCTTCTTATTGGAAAAATGAAGATATTAAGCACGATATTCTCGCCGATAAACTTGGTACGTTGGAAGGTTATCAGTTTGTACTTAATAAATTGAGTTCAGGTGATTCCGTGCCAGAGTCTTTTTTCGTTGCATATTTTGATAATAAAGAGCAGCTTTCCGATTACTTGAATGATTCAAATGAAACTAAACTGATTGAAAAGGCTATTGTTGAAAATATATTAGGAAGTGTCGGCAGCTTTCCGACAAAAACAGTGGGAGAATATGCTTATTATACAGGAGCTTATAAAACAGCATTTGATACAGGAACAGGTTATCACACAGAATTTGTATTTCGGGCAGACGGCGAAGACGGTATTGTTGTGATGCTGTATGTTTATAAAGAGACAAAGCATTTATCTGATGTATTGTTTGTTTCACACTTTCTGGAAGTAAAGTAGATTATAAAACATAATTTAACAAAAGTTTTTGCTACACATTCAATTTCCCTAAGCAAAGATACAGAAAGGCGACAGTAAAAATGACTAAGATTAAGATTATAAGCAATCCATACAAAAGAGAAATATCCTATTTTATTTTTAAGGACAGCACTCAAACGTGGGAGGATATCAAACAGGATAGTATAAACAGCAGACTACGTGAGAATGATAATGAAAAAATTTTTCTCCCGTTTAAAATAAAAGAGATAATTGACACTATTATATCTGAATATTATGTGGGAACAGACAAGATTGAAATAATATTTGAGGGAGCTAACGACGAATACGAAGAAATAGAAAAAATCTGTGGAGAAGATGACGTAAAGGATAAGGTAGCGCTTTCAAAAAACCATCGTGTTCTTGAAAATGCAAGGGATATTTTAGATAGTACAAAAGAAATATTTGGCATGGTTTATCCTTTGATTAAAAATATAATAAAAGATACAGATCAGAGAATTACCAAGGGATTAGAAAAAGTTTCAGACGCGCTTAATGACATTATACCTATCTGCATTTTTGGAAATTATAGCGCAGGAAAATCAACATTTATAAATGCATTGATAGGTCATGAAATTTTGCCGAGCGGAGGAGATCCTGTTACGGCAAAAATATATGAAATTAAACGTTCGCAGCAGGAAGACAGGGCAAAGATAAAATTTAGTTATTTAGATGAAGATTTTGAGCTGTTTTTTGACAATAAAGAGTGCCGCGTGAATTTGGGAAATAAGGAAAAAGACATTGTTAAAGAAATATTAGAGACAATAAAAAGTGATGAGGTATGTGACTTATTCAGCATGGTTAATGCGACAATAAATATTATAAATGGATTTGAAAAAAGGGATAAATCAACGACACTCATAGACAGTGTTATCAAAATTGAGATTCCTTTTAGCAAAAATGGAATTTTAGGACAATCCCGCAATGAGTTCGTAATTTTTGACACGCCTGGTTCTAATTCAGCATCAAATGTGGATCATGCGCACGTGCTTACAGAAGCGCTGGAGGGATTTTCAAATGGTATTCCTGTATGGGTATCTCAGTATGATTCGATAGATAGCGTGGATAACGCGACTTTATGTGAGAAGCTATATCAAATAGATGCCTTGGATAAGCGATTCACAATGATTGTGATTAATAAGGCGGATTCTGTTGAACTTCCCAAATCAGGTCTTTCAAGTGAAGATATTAGTGGAATTATGGAATATGAATCTGTTGAAAAGATGTACTCCAGCGGTATCTATTTTGTTTCATCAGTTATGGGATTAGGCGCTAAAAATGAAGATGGTTTTATAAGCGAATATTTGGCAGATGTATTTGACGAAAAGAAAAGAAAATTTTCTGATCCAACAGCAAGATCATATAAGAAACTATATGAGTATAATATTATGCCCGCACAGATTAAGAAAAAGGCGGTTGACTACTCACAAAACTGCAGCAACCTTATATATGCGAACAGCGGAATTTTTTGCGTTGAAATGGAGATGGAGCAATTTGCGAGCCGACATTCAGCATATAACAAGTGTCAAATGGTTTATAAGTTTCTTAATGAAGTTATTGACGAAACACAGCGCCGCATTTCGGAAAAGACTGTTGTCCTTGAAAAGAAGATGAAAGAATGGGAGACTGAGCTTGACAGCAAAAAGCTTAACCTTATAAATAGCATACGGAAAAAGACAACAGAATCGGTAAAAAATTACAGCAAGGAATCTAAAGCATATGTCCAAAACTTTACGAAGGAAGAATTAAATTACAGCTCTACTGAGAAAGAACTTGAATCAGCGGATAGGGAAATTACGGAGCAGGAATCCCAAGATGTAAATTTTTCGCTCTATAAAAATGAATTTGAAGGAGCGAGAAGTAGCAGATGGAGCAATTTTATGGGAAATAGTCAAAAATTGCTTAAAGGGAATTTTGTTGAATCGTTTAAAAGCCTTGCCGCAGACTGGTTAAGCGATACACAGGAGCTGCAGCAGCGTAAGGGTGATATGGATTCAACAAAACAGGATATTGATAGGGCAACATCTGATAAACTTATGAATATTGTTGTAGATAGGTACAAGAGAAATATTTTAGAGGCACAGGACAAGCTTGGAGTAGCGTGCAAGGAACGCTGGCAGTATAATGCACAGAAGTACAAAAATGATATGGTATGCTTGATTACAGGTAGTGAGGAATTATCTTTGCAGCAAAGGCAGGAGCTTTCGGATATCCTATTAAACTTTAAGCCTTTACAGTTTGACGATGATGCCGAAAAAGTGTTCATCAAAACCAAATTCCTTAGAGGAAATGTTTTGGGTATCAGGCTTGGAAGTTCAGAAAAACTTGATATTAAAAGACTAACATATATCTATAACATAAAAATTAAGCAAAGTGTAAAGGAGCTTTCAGCGCGTTTAAATAACAGCTGCGAGTCAAGCTTTAAGACATGGCAGACAAATCTGCAGGCTGTTATTGAGGAAAATATAACAAAATATAATCCAGAGCTTCGTGAGATTACAGAATTTATCAAAGATGAATCTGAAAGGATTCAGGAACTCCAGAATAATCAGCAGACAATTTCCGAATCATTCAAAACTATTGAGGAGCTGATGGCTTGGCAGGAACAGGAATAGGGGGAAGCTTTTATGGGTGTAAAAAATGTTGTCAGGCGGATTGGAAACAAGGCTGGGAATCGTGTAGCAAAACTTGCCGAGTTAAGCACAGATCAGGTTGAAAAAATACAGCTTCAAAGAGAGCGGTATCTTCTTGAAGAACCAAAGCCTGACGACGAGGCGGCAGTTCAGACAACCGAGCGGTTTATGGCGGCAAGCAGCATAGAGATTTTTAATGCGTATCTGCCACAGATTAAAGAGCTTTATTTGCCGCTGGAAAAGAACGCAGAGTATGATGCGGCGTTTGATGCGCTTCATAATATTCGGTATTTTAATATTACAAAATGGGTGACAGATAAGAAAGAGAATAATCTGGAAAAGCTTGTTAATGTTTATGCTGTCCTTTCAAATGAGGACTGTAATATCGCTCTGGTATTTAACCGTACAAAAAATGCAACAAATGTATATCTGGCTGTTGTGAACACGCAAAATGATGACAGCAGCGTTAATGCTGAGATATACAAAGCGCGTCTTATAGATGCCATTCGCGGAAATTTTCCTGGAGCTGAGTGGCAGGGAGAAGGCGCAGGAATAATACCTTGTATGGATAATGATAAGACGTATTCTGTTGCGGCTGCATCTAATATACCGACAGAGAAGTCTGAAAAATTTATCAGCCAGACTATTGAAAAGCTGCTTGACGGAGTAGTTCCTGATTCAAAGAAAAAAGAATATACTATAGTGCTGCTTGCTACCCCCATTCGAGATGTAGAGGAGCGCAAAATCAAGCTGGGAGAGTTTTATTCTGGATTGGCGCCATATGCATCATGGCAGACAGACTATCATATTACAGATAATCAAATGGTTGGTTCATCTGCAGTGATGGGAATTAATGTCGGGGCAAGCGCAGGCATTCAAAATAATCAAAATTATTCTAAAACAGACACTGACAGTACAACGGACAATTCTTCTATAACAAATACAGAAAACGAGAGCAATACTACAACAGATGGGATATCTGATGCGGAATCGGAAAGCAATGCGCACGCAGACGGTACAAGCAGTACAGACACTACTACGAGCGGGGAAAGCGAGGGTACAGGCAGCAGTACTACCAATACAAATTCCAGGACAGATACGGTCGGGAGTTCAGATACAATAAATGTAGAAGCAAATGCAGGAGCAGATGTAGGGTTAATTAATGCAGGAGCAAGCGCAGGGTATTCTCATGGAGGCAATACAAGCGTTGCCGATGGTACAAGCATTGCAGAAGCAACATCAGCAAATAGGAGCTGGACAAGCAGTACAGCGCAGGCGCTTGGAAAGACGGCTACAGATACTCTTACGAAAGGGCTTACAAAAACCATATCAAATTCTGTATCAAAAGCCACAGGCACAGCGGTTGCAAACACTCTTGGAAAAGCCGTTACCAAAGCTATGGCTACGACATCAGGAATTGCTAAGGGGACAAATCTTGGGGCAAATTTTGGAGCAAATTTTTCACGTTCATCAACAGTTACAGCTATGATTGGAAAAAATGAGGGCATTTCGCAAAGCTTTACCAATTATAATATAAAGCATGCTCTTGAATTGCTGGAATCCCAAATGAAACGGCTGGAGCAGAGCACAGCGCTTGGAATGTGGGATTTTGCTGCATACGTACTCAGCGAGGATCAAAATGTCGCAAATAATGTGGCACATTCATATTTAGCCTTAACATTGGGAGAGGAATCATATATGTCTAAGTCCGCCATTAATCTTTGGCGCGGAAATGTTGAGGAAGAAAAAGACACAGCAAAGACTATAAGCTCTTATATACGTGAATTGCGCCATCCTGTATTTGGGTTAAATCCTGCAATTATAGATGCAGATAAAGAGTTTAATGAGTATCCGTCGCTTGTAACGGCGACAACAAGCTTGTCTGGTAAAGAACTGGCTTATTCGCTTAATTTTCCGCAAAAGTCTATAGCAGGGCTTCCAATATTGGAATGTGCAGAGTTTGCAAGAAATGTAATCACATATGATAAACCTAAAGATGATGAACGCAGAATAAATCTTGGAAATATTTTTCATATGAATCATGTGGAATCAAATTCTGTTGAATTATCAATAGATTCGCTTGCCTCACATACCTTTGTGACTGGCAGCACAGGAGCGGGTAAGAGCAATACAATATATCATATACTGAACAAAGCGCATGAAAAAAATGTAAAATTCCTCATTATTGAGCCAGCCAAGGGCGAGTATAAAAATGTATTTGGCAAAGATGAGGACACTTATGTTTATGGAACAAATCCTAATATAACTGCGCTGCTGAGAATAAATCCATTTAGTTTTCCAGATGGAATACATATTTTAGAGCATCTTGACAGACTTATTGAAATTTTCAACGTATGCTGGCCTATGTATGCAGCAATGTCAGCAGTCTTAAAAAGTGCGGTAGAGAAAGCATATATGGATTGCGGGTGGGATTTAATTGAGTCTGTAAACAGGTATGACAGGAATTTATATCCCTCATTTGCTGACGTGGCAAGAAATATTAAAACTATTATAGACAGCAGCGAATACGATAATGAAAATAAGGGGGCATATAAAGGCTCGCTTTTAACAAGGCTGCAGTCCTTGGCAAATGGGATTAATGGAATGATTTTTACATCGGATGAAATAGCAGATGCAGAATTATTTGACCGAAATGTGATTGTCGATTTGAGCAGGGTTGGCTCATCTGAAACAAAGTCACTTATTATGGGTATGCTTGTGCTTAAATTGCAGGAGCACAGACTTGCAAATGCGAATGAAATTAATACAAAACTAAAACATATTACGGTGCTTGAGGAGGCTCATAATATTTTAAGAAGGACATCTATTGAACAGCAAAGCGAAAGCGCAAATATACTAGGCAAGAGTGTAGAAATGCTTGCCAATGCCATTGCGGAGATGCGTACATATGGGGAAGGATTTATTATAGCAGATCAGGCGCCAGGGCTTATGGATATGTCAGTTATTCGCAATACAAATACAAAGATAATCATGCGTCTGCCAGATCAAAGCGACCGTGAACTTGTTGGCAAGGCAGCAAATCTGAATGAGGATCAAATTACAGAGCTTGCAAAACTGCCGTGTGGCGTGGCTGCTGTATATCAGAACGAGTGGATTCAGCCCGTGCTTTGCAAGGTAGATAGATTTGATGCTGACTACAGCGTTTACCGATATATGCCTGAAAACAGCAAAAAGACTTATGGCAGCAAAGAAGAAGTTTCGGAATGTCTTTTAAAAAGTATTATGGATAAAGAACTGTTTCATAAAGGCGATAAAGAAGATTTAAGAGAGCTTAAAAGCCTTATTATACGTTCAAAGCTTAATGTTATGGTTAAAATTGATTTCATTGATTATTTGGAGTCTGATGAGGACAGCGACCTTGAATCATTAAGTTGCCTGATGTATGATTTGCTGGAAGCGGATGAAGCAATAAAAGCGTCTGAAAAATATGATAATATTTATGAATGGGTAGATGCAGTTATCGAAAGGTTAAAACCTTCTATAAAAAAGTATTCAAAGAAACAGGTAGATTTGGCAATGGCTTTGATATTATATGAAAAGGCGGACAGAGATACATTATATAACGATTTATTTTGCCGTTATACAGAAGTGTACAGAAAAGGAGGCGGCGTATTTTGATTAATGAGGTATCAGGAAAATTCTTAAATGAAACCAAGGAATCGCAAGAAATAAAAGATTCCAATACTGAAAACTTTAAAAAGATTAAGCCAGAAGAAGGAACAACATTAAAAGATGCTAAAGCTTTTTTGAAAAATGAGTATGCTAAAGGAGGAGATATAACAGGAAACTCGGAAAAGCCAGCTGAAAAAATTTATTATGATGATAATGGCGAAAAATATCGAGAAGGAGATAATTTAGAGCCTAACAAGATATTTGAAGTAAATGGATATAAGTATGAAACTGATGATAAAGGTCGTACAATATCGGTAGAGGGAAAGCTGAAAATTAGGGACTCTGAATATAAAAGAAATATGGATAGTATGGATGCTGTTGGAAAAGGCGATCAGAAGGAAAGTGACGATAGAGGACATTTGATAGGCTATCAATTTGAAGGCAGTGGAGGCATAGAGAATCTTGTTCCAATGAATTTAAAATTAAACCGCGGTGATTATGAAAGTATGGAAAATAAGCTTGCCAAAGCTGTAGAGGCTGGCAGTGATGTACGTTTAAAGGTTGAACCAGTCTATGATAGCGACTCTCACCGCCCGACAGAACTTAGAGCATCATATAGCATTGATGGCGAAAAAACGGTTGTTGTATTTAAAAATGAGAGTATGGAGGCAAAAGTATGAACGAAAATATATTTCAGGAAATATATGATGAATTGGAAAAATATTTAAGTAATGCCTGGGAAAAGCTGATTGTTTATTTGGAGTACGGAAAGGCATCTTATTCATTTTCATTTTTTGTAAAAGAAGGTGAAAGGTATATCAAATGCTTTGATTTGCCGAATATTGATGAAGAAGCTCTTATGCAATCTTTTAGAAAAATTGATAAGGCAGTTTCTAAAGAACGGGATTCGGTAAAAGAGCCTTGGTCCAATATGACAATGATTGTTGGGAATGATGGTTCTATGCACACGGATTTTGATTATACAGACTTGTCACAAGAAGGCTATCGCTATAATAAAGAGTGGAAATTAAAATATTTAAAGTGACGGAGATAAACAAATGCTGAGTTTTCACGAAATCCATTCAGTTGAAGATGTAAGGGAAACATTTTCTATAGATGCGTATAAAAATATAAAGCCAGTGGAAAATCTATCCAAGGAAGAGGCTATTAACTTTTGGAAAAGTGAATTTAAGCAGAATCGAGAAATCCAAGAAGAAAATATTTTTGATGATTTGCTCTCAGAAACATTTAACCGTTCAGAAGATGAAATGGATTTTGAATTTGAATTTGATGATAAAATTCTCATTTCATTGAATGAATTTAAAACTCTTGAATGGTCAAAAATCAGTGAAAAAGATAAAATTCAGATAATGAAAAATTTAGTTGATTCTGTTGGAAATGGGCTGGGATTAAAAAATATACCTAAGATAAATATTTGTGAAGATGTAGAAAATTCACAGGGAGGCTATAATCCACTGACTAATATAATCAGCATTAACAGGCTTTATTGTGATAATCCTATTGAGCTTGTAGATACACTGACACATGAATTGCGTCATGCATACCAAAATGAGAGGGCAGAAATACTTGAAACATGGCAGGATGCCATATATAAATTTAATTTTGACAATTATATAACGCCCATTCCATTACCCAAGGGTGGGTATTTATGCTTTATGGATTACTATAATCAATATGTAGAAGTTGAGGCGAGGGCATTTGCAAATTTGTTTACGGAGGCTATGAGATGAGTGAAATAATAGAAAAATATTATAAAGATAATAATGTGATGCCTATGCTTTTGCAGCAGAAATTAAGCAAATTTGAAAAACATAAAGATATTGAGAAGGAATTTGAATATTGGATTGAAAATGGGGAGTTTGTTTCTGGCAAGCCGATATTAATAGAAGGATATACGGCAGAGAAATTGGCAGAAGTATCTAAATGTCTTGTTGGAGATGGTGCATTTGATATGCTAATAGAGCTGCGCGAAAATCCAAAGGCTGCCTTAAAAAAGATAGCAGATGGGTTTAAGATGAAATAAAAACTATATAGTACAATTTTAAAGATAGAGAATCAGAAAAATGATTATTCAAACAGCACATAAAACAACCCATTAAACAGCACATTGAAGGTGTAGTCTGCCAAAAGTCTTAAAATCAAAAGTATTATCATCAAGTACAGAGATAAATATACATTGACTATTATGTAGTTTCGTTTGATTTGTATATAGCATATTAAAAAAATAATAGAATCATCACAAAGGTTGATTATACACAAAAATTGTGTATAATAATATTAAACGGAGGAATGGCAACTAGTGAAGCAAAGAGATTTAATAAACAAATTGCAAGCTGTCGGCTTTGAGTTCGAGCGTCACGGTGGCAACCACGACATATACAGGCGAGGAAATGATATAGAAAAAGTTCCAAGGCATAAGGAAATTAATGAAAATTTAGCCAAGATGATACTCAGAAAATGGAATATATTATAAGAGGTGAATCCAAAATGAAACAAGCCTACCCAACATTTATATTAGACACAAAAGACAATTCCGAACATCCATTCCTCGTATGCGTACCTGACATGGAAATATTCACAGAAGGCGACAGCCTCGCCGACGCAATAGAAATGGCAAGAGACGCCATAGGCATTGCGGGCATTTCCATGGAAGACAATGGTGATGCTATTCCTTCGCCGTCATCACAAGACACCGCTATTCTCAAAGCCAGGCAAAACACAGAAGTTGTTGATTTTTCCACAGGAATCATGACATACGTAGACGTTGACTTTTCAGAATACAGAAGAAAAACCGACACCAAAACAGTCAGAAGAAACGTCGCTCTCCCAAGCTGGCTCAACTACGAAGCGGAACACGCAGGAGTCAATGTTTCAAGAATATTGCAGGAGGCGCTTATAAATACCCTAGGTTTGGAAAAAAGGCATAGATAAACATTTTCTGTTAAAGCATACTTTTAGTAAAAACAAAAAGGCATTATCTGTTTTTAAAAGCATCCTTGATAATAGCTAATATTAGACATGTAATAGTAGTAAAAACAATTACAAAACAACTAATTGTTTAAGCTGTTTCAACTGAAAAATGTTAAGGCGAGTATGCCTTGTAAACTTAAAGTATCGTAATTTTAAAGGGTTGCGGTACTTTTTTCATAAAAAAATGAAAACGGAAGCCAGCTCGTTTGTTTGCAGCATCGCTTATCAGAAAAAATACATATAATGCGCATAATTTGTTTGACAATGCGTATAATACGCAATATAATATAATTAAGGACAAAAACAGAAGAAGCGGATAATTTTGGAGGCAAATGTAATGAGGTTCAGGGAAGTTGATAAAATATTAAAAAAAGATGGATGGTATGAGGTAAAACAGAAAGGCTCACATCATCAGTACCTGCACCCAACAAAAGCTGGCAAAGTGACTGTGCCTGAACACGCAGGCAAGGATATACACCCAGACATTGTAAAATCAATAATGAATCAAGCGGGGCTATAAAATTTGCCTATTAAAGAAAGGAGAGAATAATATGAAGTTAGTATATCCAGCAATACTAAAACCGTTTTCTGACGGTAGCGGAGGATATGTAGTGGAGTTTCCAGACTTGCCAGGGTGCGTGACGGGAGGAGACAGCTTAGAAGAAGCCATTGAAATGGGAATTGACGCGGCAAGCGGCTGGATTCTGGGAGAGCTAGAGGAGGGGAGAAAAATTCCCGATGCAACTCCATATAATAGCGTATTAACAGAGGAAGGAAATATGGTAAATTTAATCCTGATTGACATTGATAGCTATGCTGAAAAGTATGGTGATAAGGCAGTGAGAAAGAACCTGACAATTCCTGCATGGCTCAATACTTTTGCTGAAAAAAATAATATTAATTTCTCTAAAATTTTACAAGAGGCATTATTCTCGATAGCGCAAACGAAATAAATATGAATCATGACCTACGTAGACGTTGACTTTTCAGAATACAGAAGAAGAAACGTCGCTCTCCCAAGCTGGCTCAACTACGAGGCGGAACACGCAGGAGTCAATGTTTCAAGAATATTGCAAGAGGCGCTTATAAATGCCCTGGGTTTGGAAAAAAGAGCATAGATGAATTATGCAGTAATGAGGATTAAGGAGGTTTTCCAAATAATGGCTGACAATAAAAAATTTCCCCTAACAGATGAAGAAAGATGCATAGATCCATTTGCAGAATACCTCACATCCTCAGAGCCAGGCAAAGCCATTAAAACATATGCATGGCAGACAGCAATCGGTCTACAGGATGTAGACAAACTGCAACCATCCGAATACCTCATTAACACAGCCAAGGAGAACATTGAAGGCAGCATCAGCATTGAAGAAGCCAGACAACGCATAGAAAGCTACTATGAGGAGAATAAAACCCATCAGCCAGAGCGCACAGAGGAGGCAGACAAGGTTTCCGTCAGAATAGCGGAAATCCTATCAGAAAATTCGTTTGTATTTTCCATTAATAAACAGCCCATTAAACAGCTCATTGAAAAGCCCAGCCTGTCAGAAATCCTTGAAACTAAAGCGATATCATCAAGAACAAAAGCAAACATATTCAGACTATATGATATATTCGGCAGCGAAAAGGTATTTGGGCGCAGTGATGTCTTAGAAGCGCTGACAATTACTGAACGCCCTGCGACAGCACTAATCAGCAGGCTGTATGAGCTTGGGCTTACTGAACGCATCACAGGCGCAGGAAAGGGAAAATACAGATTCATTATTTAATAGCAATTAATTACACCTTTGAGCCTGAAAAACTCGGCATAATTAATATTTCGGCAAATGCAAAAAACAAAGCATAGCCGAAATATTTTTGCCTGTCAAAAAATTTTTTCGGCTAAAATGTAATCCCAGTCCAAAATAGCCGAAGAAAAACAAAATTTAAAAGAAATCCATAAAATTTCCAGTCAATCCTCAATCCCTAAACAATAAATAAAAAAATCTTAAATAAAAATTACAGAAATATCAGACAATAACTAGACAGAATTGCCAATTTTTTGTATAATAATAGTCGGGCATTATAAAGATTGAACATAAAAGCGGCAATATGTGCCCGATGCAAGCCATATCACGCGGCATCAGGCCATATCATCCCGCCGTACACATAGCACGGAGGCGCAGAATGGGCAAAAAGAAAAAATACGGCAGGTCAGTTTATCAGGCAATGACAGTCATCACCCAGTTTGGCATCAATATGCTGGTTCCAATCTTTTTATGCGCATATGCGGGCTGGTATCTTGACAAGAGGTTCCACACCGCGTTTTGGTTTGTCCTGCTTTTCTTTGTCGGCGCGCTTGCGGGCTTTAGGAACATATTCGTCCTGGCAAAGAAAATATACGAGCACAAGGATGGGGAAGATTAGCGTGACGCGGCTTTTTTCAAGAATATCAAAGATAAACACAGCTCTGCCGCTTCTGCTTGTCGGCATAGTGCTTTTCGGGGCGCTCTGCCAGATAGCGGGCATATTCCTTGCATCGGACAAGGCAGACTACAGCATAGGGCTCTGGATAGGAGTTCTCACAGCGGTTTGTATGGCATTCCATATGGCAGTGTCATTAAACAGCGTTGTCGAGAGAGATGTAAAGGGGGCGCAGGCGGCAGCAACGGTAAACAACATCATCAGGTATCTGATAGCCATTGTCGTGCTTGCTATACTGGCATTGACGCATATAGGCAATCCACTCGCGGCATTTGCGGGCATCATGGGACTGAAAGTGTCGGCGTATATGCAGCCGTTTCTGGTGAAGCTGTTTCATCGCTGTGACAGTGACAAAAAAGAAAACTGAATATATTAATGAATAAAAAATAAGGAGGTGAAGTTTATGGAAGCAGGATTTTTACAATACGGATTTTTGCTGTCCGACGCAGGCATCGACTTTATGGTCCACGGCGTTTTCCAGTATTCGCTGTTTGGCCAGAAAGTATGGATAACAACTACTCACGTGTGCCTGTTCATAGTCATGCTGATAATATGCATCTTCTGCCTGTGCGCAAACAGAGCCATCAAGCACGCGACAGAAGTACCCGGAGCCTTCCAGAACGTGGTGGAGCTTGTCGTTGAAATGCTCGACAAGATGATTGCCGGCGTAATGGGCAAGAGGGCAAAGCCGTTTGCCAACTATATCGGCATACTGTTCATCTTTATTCTGCTGAGCAATATATCGGGACTGTTCGGCTTGCGTCCGCCTACGGCTGATTACGGCACGACCTTGGCGCTTGGACTTATCACATTTACTCTGATTCATGTGACGCAGTTTCGCAACAATTCGCTCAAAAGCATCTGGGTTGATATGTGCTCACCGCTGCCGCCGTGGCTTCCGATATGGTTTCCGATAAACCTGATAAGCGAGATAGCCGTACCGATATCGCTGTCGCTTCGTTTGTTTGCAAACGTCTTATCAGGCACGATTATGATGGCGCTTATTTACGGTCTGCTTGGCATTATAGCTACAGCGTGGCCCGCGGCTCTGCATGTTTATTTTGACCTGTTTTCAGGCGCAATCCAAACCTATGTATTCTGTATGCTGACGATGACGTATATCACAAACGCTTATCCGTCAGATTGACAGACTAAATTAATTTTTATTTAAAACTAGGAGGAAAAAACTATGGAATTTAATTCAAACTTTATCTTAGGTTGCTCAGCAATCGGCGCTGGTCTTGCGGTTATCGCAGGTATCGGACCTGGTGTAGGCCAGGGTATCGCGGCAGGACATGCGGCAGCGGCAGTAGGAAGAAATCCGGGCGCTAAGTCTGACGTTACCTCAACCATGCTTCTTGGCCAGGCGGTTGCCGAGACAACAGGTCTTTACGGCTTGCTTGTTGCCATGCTGCTGTTATTCGTAAAGCCTTTAGTTCCCTAATTAAAAAGATAAAGATACAGGAAAGGAGGCTAAAGGTATGATACTTGCTACAGAAACAGAGGGCCTGAGCCGTTTGTTTGACCTTGACCTTCAGCTCTTGGCAGATGCGGGGCTTATGATTATAGCGATGTTCTTCCTTTTCATGTTTGCGTCGCACTTCTTATTTAATCCGGTAAGAAAGCTGTTGAGTGACAGGCAGGAAAAGATTAAGACAGAGCTTGACCAGGCGGCGAGCGACCAGAAATCGGCCGCCGAGACACGCGCCCTCTATGAAGAAAAGCTAAAGCAGGTAGACAAGGAGGCGGAGGCAATTCTTGCCAACGCGCGCAAACGCGGCATGGAAAATCAGGCTGAGATTGTAGCGCAGGCAAAGGAGGAGGCCGCAAAGATTATAGACAGAGCCAGAGTGGAGGCAGAGCTTGAAAAGCAGAAGCTTACCGATGAGGTTAAGCGCGAGATGATAGCCGTAGCGTCCGTGATGGCGGCTAAAATCGTTCAGGCAAATATTGACACAAACGCTCAGCATCAACTCATTGAGGATACTTTGAAAGAAATAGGTGATAGCACATGGCTAAGCTAGTTTCCAAAACATATGCCCAAGCGCTTTTTGAGCTGGCTGTCGAGGAAAATGCTGCTGCAAAAGTGTTGGAGGAGGTCACGGCGCTGCTCGATACAATCCGTCAGAATGAGGAGTTTGGCAGGTTTATGAATCACCCCAAAATCCCCAAAGACGATAAGCTCCAGGTAGTCAAGAATGTTTTTGAGGGCAGATTGAGCAAAGAGCTGATTGGCTTTCTCGTCACCATCATTGAAAAAGACAGGTACAGCGAGATTGAGGCAATACTTCTTGAAGTCATCGCAAGCATCAAGGAGTACAACAAAATCGGCACAGCCTATGTCACGACGGCGATAGCGCTTGAGGAAAAGGAAAAAAATGATATCGAACAGCGTCTGCTTGCTACCACCAAATATGATACGATCGAGTGCAGCTACAAGGTAGATAAGGACTTGATCGGAGGCATGGTTATCCAGATGGGTGACAAGGTTGTGGACAGCAGCATACGCACTAAGCTAAACAAGCTGGAGCGCGAGCTTTTGGCAATTCAGATGTAGTTCATGGCGATGGAAAACCTGCAGGATGCGTTTTCCGTTGTCGGCACGGACAGTTCGGCAGTCTGTCTGAGCTGTCATAAAAATAGTAACAAGAAAGGTGCATATCAATATGAATTTAAGACCGGAAGAAATAAGTTCTGTGATTAAAGAGCAGATTAAAAGATATGCCGCTGATTTGGAGGTATCAGAGGTTGGTACTGTCATTCAGGTGGCAGATGGTATTGCACGTGTACATGGGCTTGAAAAAGCGATGCAGGGCGAGCTCCTCGAGTTCCCGGGCGAGGTTTACGGCATGGTCATGAACCTCGAGGAGGACAACGTAGGCGCCGTTTTGCTGGGCAATTCAAAAAACATAAACGAGGGCGATACCGTAAAGACTACAGGGCGAGTGGTTGAAGTTCCCGTAGGCGACGCAATGCTCGGACGTGTAGTAAATTCTCTCGGACAGCCGATAGACGGCAAAGGCCCTATAAATACGGACAAATACCGTCAGATAGAGAGAGTGGCATCAGGCGTTATCACGAGAAAATCAGTAGATACGCCGCTGCAGACTGGTATTAAGGCTATTGATGCGATGGTTCCCATCGGTAGAGGACAGCGTGAGCTGATTATCGGCGACCGCCAGACCGGTAAGACGGCGATAGCTATAGACACCATAATCAATCAAAAAGGACAGAAGGTTAAGTGCATATATGTCGCAATCGGACAGAAAGCTTCTACGGTTGCGAGCATAGTTAAGACACTCGAGGAGGCGGGCGCTATGGCGTACACCACGGTAGTAGCTTCCACAGCGAGCGAGCTTGCACCGTTACAGTATATCGCGCCATATGCAGGATGCGCTATCGGCGAGGAGTGGATGGAGAACGGCGAAGACGTGCTCATTATATATGATGATTTGAGTAAGCATGCTACGGCATACCGTACACTCTCATTGCTTCTGAGGCGTCCGCCCGGCAGAGAGGCTTACCCTGGAGATGTATTCTATCTTCATTCAAGGCTTCTCGAGAGAGCAGCGCGTATGAGCGAGGAATACGGCGGAGGTTCTATTACGGCGCTTCCTATCATTGAGACACAGGCGGGCGACGTTTCCGCGTACATCCCGACAAACGTTATTTCGATTACAGACGGACAGATTTACCTCGAGACAGAAATGTTTAACTCAGGCTTTAGACCTGCCGTAAACGCGGGCTTGTCAGTTTCGCGAGTTGGTGGTTCGGCGCAGATTAAGGCGATGAAGAAAATCGCAGCGCCTATCCGAGTAGAGCTTGCCCAGTATAGAGAGCTTGCAAGCTTTGCACAGTTCGGCTCAGAGCTTGATGCCGATACAAAGGAAAAGCTAGAGCAGGGCGTCAGAATCAAAGAGGTATTGAAGCAGCCGCAGTATAAGCCGATGCCTGTAGAGTATCAGGTTATCATCTTATTTGTAGCTACAAGGAAATATCTGCTCGACATACCGGTAGAGGATATTACCAGATTTGAGACAGAGCTGTTTGAGTTCTTGGATACAAAGTATGCTCAGATACCTCGCGCAATTAAGGAAACACAGGTAATCTCCGACGAGACGGAAAAAGAGCTTATTTCAGCTATAGAGGAATTTAAAGGACGCTTTAAATAAGAGGTGTTCCGTATAAGAAAGGAGTTTTCATATGGCCTCAATGAGAGATATTAAAAGGCGTAGAGGCTCCGTACAGAGTACGCAGCAGATTACCAAGGCCATGAAGCTTGTTTCCACAGTCAAACTGCAGAGAGCCAAGGGGCGCGCGGAGAGGTCCAAGACGTACTTTAAATGTATGTATGACACAGTGGTTTCTATGCTTTCTAAAGCGGGAGAGATTAATCACCCTTATCTAAAAGCGGGCGAGTCGGCAAAGAAGGCGGTAATAGTGATTACAGCCAACAGAGGACTTGCGGGCGGCTATAATTCCAACATTGTTAAGCTTGTCAAAAACAATGAGGATTGGAAAAAAGAGGATTTGATAATCTATCCTATAGGCAGCAAGGGCCGAGACGCTTTTGCGAGGGCAGGCTACGAGCTTGGCACGGATTACTCCGATGCTATTGAGGAGCCTATCTACGTAGATGCTATGAAAATCAGCCAGCAGGTGCTTGACGACTTTTCACAGGGCAGAGTGGGCGAGATTTATATTGCTTATACAGGTTTCAAGAATACAGTCACACATATACCTACCTTGTTGAAACTACTTCCTATAAAATTAGAGGATGAGCGCACGGCGGAGGACAAAGCTGTATTGGATTTTGAGCCTGAGACGGAGGAAGCAGTCGAGCTGATTATACCGAAGTATATCACAAGCCTGATTTACGGCGCGATGATAGAGTCGGTTGCCAGCGAGAACGGCGCGCGTATGCAGGCGATGGATTCAGCTACGAGCAACGCAGAGGAAATGATTGATAAGCTGTCATTACTCTACAACAGAGCGCGTCAGAGCTCTATTACACAAGAATTAACGGAAATTATCGCAGGCGCGGAAGCTATTTCATAGTGTGCGGTATTTAAAGATGTTAGGAATTAGCGGATTTAAAAATTTTAAAGAGAGGAAAACAAAGAGATGGCAGATAAGACAGTAATTGGTAAAGTTACTCAGATTGTCGGCGCGGTACTCGATGTTAAGTTCAAGGAGGGCGAACTCCCCGAGATTAATGAGGCTATCAAGATTAAGAGAGCCGATAATACAGAGCTTACGGTAGAAGTTGCGCAGCATTTGGGTGATGATACAGTAAGATGTATCGCCATGGGACCTACAGACGGTCTGGTCAGAGGCATGGACGCAGAAGCTACAGGCGCTCCGATTACAGTACCCGTAGGCGAGAGTACGCTTGGACGTATCTTCAACGTACTTGGCGAGCCAATAGACAATAAACCAGCTCCGCAGGCACAAGGCTATGAGCCTATTCACAGGCCCGCTCCCGAGTTCAAGGAGCAGTCTACCGCTACAGAGCTTCTCGAGACTGGCATCAAGGTCGTAGATTTGCTCTGCCCGTATCAGAAGGGCGGTAAAATCGGACTTTTCGGAGGCGCGGGCGTAGGCAAGACCGTGCTTATCCAGGAGCTTATCAGAAATATTGCTACTGAGCACGGCGGATATTCGGTATTCACAGGCGTAGGCGAGCGTACCAGAGAGGGTAATGATCTTTACCACGAGATGACGGAGTCAGGCGTTATCAATAAGACGACGATGGTATTTGGACAGATGAATGAGCCGCCTGGGGCGAGAATGAGAGTAGGTCTTACCGGACTTACGATGGCGGAGTATTTCCGTGATAAGGGCGGAAAAGACGTGCTTCTTTTCATTGACAATATTTTCAGATTTACGCAGGCAGGTTCAGAGGTTTCAGCGCTTCTTGGACGTATGCCTTCAGCCGTTGGTTATCAGCCGACGCTGCAGACGGAGATGGGCGCTCTGCAGGAGCGTATCACTTCCACAAAGAACGGTTCAATTACTTCGGTTCAGGCAGTATATGTGCCAGCCGACGACTTGACAGATCCTGCGCCGGCTACTACATTCGCTCACTTGGACGCGACCACCGTACTTTCGCGTTCTATAGTTGAGCTTGGTATTTATCCTGCGGTAGACCCGCTGGAGTCAACATCGAGAATACTTGACCCGCGTATCGTAGGCGAGGAGCATTATGAGGTTGCGCGCGGAGTGCAGCAGATTTTGCAGAAATATAAGGAGCTGCAGGATATTATTGCAATCCTCGGTATGGATGAGCTTTCAGAGGACGACAAGCTTGTCGTAAACCGTGCGAGAAAAATTCAGAGATTTTTGTCACAGCCTTTCCATGTAGCTGAGCAGTTTACAGGTACAGAGGGTAAATACGTGCCTATCTCTGAGACAATCAGAGGCTTTAAGGAGATACTCGAAGGAAAGCATGACAACATTCCCGAAGGCCATTTCTTAAACGCAGGTACTATTGACGATGTAGTAAACAGAATGAAATAATCGTCATAATTAGAAAGGCATGGTTATCAAGATGGCAGAGAGATTTAAACTTACGATTGTGACGCCCGACCGTGAATTTTACAGTGATGATGCGGATATGGTTGAGTTCAATACGACCGAGGGTGAAATCGGTATCTATCAAGGTCATGCACCGTTGACGGTTATCGTAAAACCCGGCATTTTGACTATAACGCAGGGCGAAACAGTTAAAAACGCGGCGCTGCACGCAGGCTTTGTCCAGATATTGCCCGAGGAAGTGACAATCCTTGCGGAAATAATAGAGTGGCCGAGTGAGATTGACGAGCAGCGCGCAGTGGCAGCAAAAGAGAGAGCGGAAAACAGGCTTAAAGACAGAAGCCACATAGACGTGGCGCGGGCGGAGGCGGCGCTTATGCGTTCAATCGCGCGCATCAATGCCGCAAAGCTGCAGTAGACAGCAATCCGGCAGTATTAATCGCGGCAAAATAGCCGGTTGCAATGGTATTATTGTTCACAGACATAGAAGGAAACGCATATGATAATCATAAAAAGAGAAGGACTTGGATTATGGATTATTATAGAGCGTTTCCTTTTTATTCGGGGTATCAGGGCTACAGCCGCTGGAGCAGCGCGCCTGAAGTGAATGAAGACAGAATAGCGGAGGACTTAGATTATCTGCGGCAGATGTATCCGTCATATGCCAAAAAGTACCAGAGCGTAATATCAAGCGCAGTCGACAAGATGGATTATGACGGCAGCTTTATATACGACCAGTACCCCGATAAACTCACCATGCAACGTATGGTGACAGGCATAATGGCTGTTATCAAGACGAATGAGGAAAAAGACATTGAAAAGGAGAAAGAAAAAGCAGGCACTCCGGAAAGCGAAGATTGTGCCCATGAAAACATGACACAGAGCGAGTGCCGGCCGTGGACGGAAAAAGAGCCTTGGATAAAGGAACTCGTCACGCTTGTAATGTTTTACGAGATACTATGCAGGAGACGAAAGAAGCGGAGTTACTTTTTTACATAACAACCTATAATTAAAAAATGCAACATTTTGTCTAAAATGTTGCATTTTTTTAATATTGTTTTTGTTCTTACACCTTATATATCGGTCTTTATTCGGAATACTTTACCCCTTATTTAAAAATTTTTAATTTATTTTGAAAATTTCTAAGAATACCGCCCAAATTTTCACCAATACCTAGCCCGCACATAGCAATATATCCCATGAAGCCCGTTGGAATGCGTCGGTACTTAGCGAAACAAGCTGCAAAAGCGTAGCTCCTTTTGCAGCGCCGCTGAGCTTAGTACCGCTACGCTTTCCACTAAGCGCAAGCGGGGCTGAATGGGATATATTGCTATGTGCGGGCGACCCAGTGCCAATTAATCAAGCAACTGTCAAAGCGCCATCCTCATAAACACCCTATCACGCTCATCCTGCTCTATCCCCAAATACCGTTTCGTTATAGCAAACGACGAATGATTATATATATTCATAATCAAAACCGACGAAACCTTATTCCGCGCAGCAAAATACCCAAAAGTCTTTCTCAACGAATGACAACCAATATTACCATCAATCCTCAATACCTGCGCAGCCGCCTTAATAATACGATATGCCTGCGAGCGACACAGCGGCTTGTTAGTGCTGCGCCTGCCCACAAATATATAACAATCCGCCCCTATTGACATATTCTTGTCATCGCAGTATTCCATCAACCTCTCCAATGCGCGGACCACTTCCTTATTTAAAAATACCTCATTTCTCTTATGCGTTTTTTTCTCAATGATTTCCAGATGCCGTCTAAAACCACGTTTTTTGAAGTCATAGACATCATTCCATTTTAAATTAAGAATATCGCTTATGCGCAAAGCCGTGTTTATCCCTACGCAGAAAAGCGCATAATTTCGTATCTCTTTTCTCCCTAAAAAGTATTTTTTCATAGCGTCGATTTTTCTCTTATCCTTGATTGGCGACATTGCTCCCATGATTTTTCCTCCTTTGATGCTTCCTTGCACCAGCAGTCTAATTTTATCACAAATTTGTTTGCTGCGAAATATCAAATGCGACATTTTAGACAAAATGTTGTATTTCCCCAAAACATAAGTTTTTCAAAATGCATTAAAATCGTGGATAAAACAAGGAGTTTTTATATGTTAATGCTCACTGTGCCAAAAGAAGAATACCTGATGATAGGAAAAGATGTAAAGATTACTTTTTTGGGAGGGAATGACAGACAGTTTCGTGTGATGATAGATGCTCCTAAGGACGTAAATATCGCAAGGGGCAAGGCGATTAAGAAACGTGCAGCAAAGAGGGCCGCTAAAAAAGTCGCGGAGCGGCAACCAGATGAAAATGTTCAGCAGGCATAAGAAAGTAAATCAGGAAATGATTTAAAGAAGTTAATAACCAGGGCTGTCTGTAAAAGCAGGCGCGCCAAGAGACAGACAGCTTTGGATATTATAAATTAAAACTGAATAGAGAACAAAACAATCGGTGGAAAACGGAATTTTCCACGGCGAAAACAAGGAGGTAGTATTATGGTAGTACAGCACAATTTACAGGCAATGAACTCTAACAGAATGTTAGGCATCACACAGGGCACATTATCAAAGTCCACAGAGAAGCTTTCTTCTGGTTACAAGATTAACCGTGCAGCAGATAACGCAGCAGGTCTTGCTATATCAGAGAAGATGAGAAAGCAGATTAGAGGACTTACACAGGCATCAGCAAACGCTGAGGACGGTATCTCATCTGTACAGACAGCAGAAGGTGCATTGACAGAAGTACACGATATGCTTCAGAGAATGAACGAGCTTGCAGTACAGTCAGCAAACGGCACAAACTCAGAAGATGACCGTCAATACATTCAGGACGAAATTGACCAGCTTACACAGGAAATTGACCGTGTAGCCGAAACAACTAAATTCAATGAAACATATCTCTTAAAGGGTGACGCAAGTAAGGATAAGGGTTATACATATGCGTATAAGACTGTTGGGGCAGCAATTCCAGCGACAGCTTCTTTTGCCAATAACTCACCTTCAGGTCTTGAGGTAAAAAGTATAGGTTTTAGCAAAGGTACTTCAGAAGAACAGAATGAGCTTTTAAAAGCGCTTCGCAATCAGGGTGTTACAATCAGCACCTATACTGTTGCAGTTGGCGAAGGTAAAGACGCAACGGAAAAGGTATATTATGCACTTGAGCTTAACGGAAGCGATGCTAAGAGCAATTACAAGGTTCAGGTAAGTGGTGCGGATGCATCAACTGGTCAATTTAACATCGTTAATGCTGATAATGAAATAATAGCTACTATAGAAGTAGGTGGTAGCACCGAAGCAGGAAAGAGCGGAATAATCACAGCAACTACCATTACTGCGGCAAGAGTAGAGGGCGAGGTATATGCTTATTACGATAAGGATGGTAATAAGATAGCTGCCAATGCATTAGGTGATTATTTTACGGCAGACTCTAAGGGCACTCCTAGCGCAAGAGCAGATGCAAGAAAGGTGTATGATGCTGTAGGAAATGAGATTGGTTTGGATGCTAAAAATGTAACTGCTACGAAGAACAAGACAGCAGCTCTTAACCTCAGATTCCATGTAGGCGCTGACGGCACAAATAACAACAAGATTTCTATTAACATTGACGCTCTCACAGCTAAGGGACTTGGCATCAATGGTTTGAAGGTTGACGGCAGCGACGGCACAAAGGCAACAGATGCAATCTCTGTTATCTCACAGGCAATCAAGATTGTATCTACACAGCGTTCAGCTCTCGGTGCAGTTCAGAACCGCTTAGAGCATACGATTAACAACCTCGACAACATCGTAGAGAATACAACATCTGCAGAGTCAGCAATCCGTGATACAGATATGGCTGATGAGATGGTTAGATACTCTAACAACAACATCCTTTCACAGGCAGGTCAGTCAATGCTTGCACAGGCTAACCAGTCTAACCAGGGCGTACTTTCATTACTTGGCTAATCGACATTCCGGGGAGTTTAAAACAGCAAACCATAACTATAGAAGGGGCTGTCGCACTAAGTAATTAGTGCGCAGCCTCATTTTTGTAAAAAAACTAACTGCCAGACCTCGAAAAAGTT